>CAZGOR010000151.1:0-9014 GCA_964527875.1 uncultured Bacteroides sp.
ATGATGCAGGTACAGACTGTGATCCGGGTGCCGGGAACGATACGACGATCATCATATGGGTCAACCCGACGCCTGATCTGAGGGTGAGTGTGCCTGACACGGTGATCTGTAACGGTGAGAGCACAGAGTTTACTGTTTTCAATCCTAATACGACACTGCGTGGCGACTGGTATTATGATCTTACCGTCACGCCAGATGCTGAGATTACAGGCAGCCGCACATCAGCCAGGATCGATGACCTATCCTTTACCGAGACACTGACTAACAGTGACACGATCGTCCACAAGGTAGAGTATCATTTTCATCCTGTTATAGAGCCTGATGATGCAGGTGTGGACTGTGATCCGGGTGCCGGGAACGATACGACGATCATTATATGGGTTAACCCGACGCCTGAGATACGTGTGGCCACCGACAGTGTGATCTGTAATGGCGACAATGTAACCCTTATGGTGACCAATCCGAATAATCCTATTCGTGGGGATTGGAAGTATGATCTTATTGTTACGGCGGATGCTGAGATAGATGGTGAGCATACCGGCGGCACAGGACTGACAGGCAATATCAATAACACGCTGACTAACAATGATACGATTGTACATAAAGTACTATATCACTTCACCCCACGTATTACTCCTGATGATGGAGGTTCGGATTGTGAATCGGGAGAGGATACGACGATCACGGTATGGGTGAACCCGACGCCTGAAATACGTGTAAGTGCACCTGATACTATTATTTGCGACAGTAACAATGTAACGCTTTCGATCAGAAACCCGAATACACCTATTCGTGGTAATTGGACCTATGATCTTGTAGTAATGCCTGATGCGGAGATCAGCGGGGCAGACCCGGGAGGGACAGATAAAACCGATGTATCTATCACTGATAAACTTGTTAACAGTGATACGATCGTTCACAAGGTTTTGTATCGCTTCATCCCGAATATATACAATGATGATGGAGAGGTAGTTACCTGTCCGAATGGGATAGATACAACACTTATTATTTATGTGAACCCAACACCGAGATTAAATGTAGAGGTGCCTGACACCATCTTCTGCGACAGCAGCACGATAAATATCACGGTGAATGACCTTCTTGGCAACGTGGAAGGTGTGAAGGTCTATCAATTGACAACAACAAATGCTGGTGGCAATGTTTTGGGTGTACAAACAACAGGGGAATATGCAGCAGGATTGAATATCACAGACCAGCTGGTTAACCTTACCAACCAAGTCCAGATAGTGAGATATCATTTTAAAGCACGAATACACGATGACAGGACAGGTTATAACTTCGGATACTGCGACCAGGGAGGAGATACATTGCTGACAATATATGTCAACCCAACACCAAGATTTAATGTAAATGTGGCAGATACCCTTATTTGCGACTCATCGACAATTATATTGGATGTTACTGATCTGATGGGTAATGTAGAGGGTACAAAGGTATATGATCTGACAACCACTTATGATCCAACCAGGGTATCAGGTATAACTGCAGATAATGAATTCAGTATCACGAAAAATATTACGGATCAGTTGGTTAACCTGACCAATGAAGTACAAACAGTCAAATATAACTTCAGGGTAAAGTTAAAAGATGACCGTACAGGAAATAACTTTGGATATTGTGATCATGGTGTGGATACTTCTATTATGATATATGTGAATCCAACACCTCGTATTAATATCTCGGTACCAGATACAATATTCTGCGACAGCAGCCTGGTCACCTTTACAATTACCGACAACAACGGATTTGTTTATGGTGAAAAAGTATACGAATTATCGACTGTTTATAATACAGGTGATGTAACCGGAGTTTTGCCGGAAGGAGAATATTCCCGGGTTGATAATTCTAATTTCCTCGTTAATCACACTGATGAATATCAGGATATAATTTATCGATTTAAGGCAAGGATTAAAGATACACGACCCGGACATGGTGGTAGTTATTGTGATCAGGGTGCGGATACCACTATTATTATCCATTTGAATCCAACTCCACAGATCACTGATATTTCAATTCTGAAGGGTGATAAATACTGTAACGACAGTGTTGTGTCAATTGTTATTTACACACCTACTGAGCCTTATCCGGGAGGAGAGGTGTACTATGACCTGGAAACCACCCATGATGCGGAAGTTACCGGTGTTCAGCCAAATGGTTCCTATCCATTTGTGAACGGAACTGACAGTTTAGAAGATCTATTGCATAATAGTCATCCTTCATCTGTTCTGGATGTCTTATATCACTTTACACCCTGGATAAGGGATACCAGGCCGGGTCCGGATTGCCGTCATGAAGGTGTGGATACCTCTATCAGGATCCACCTTGCTGCAACACTCATTCCCACTGCTATCGCCGACACGTTCCATGGCGGCTGGAATATTAGCTGCTGGGGATATAACAATGGACATATCAATCTTAATGTAAGAGGTGGATTCGGAGGATTTTATGGTGATTATACCTATCATTGGACAACATTAGATGGTGCCGGCCTGCAGTCGGAGGAGAAAGACCAGGACTCATTGATTGCCGGGGTCTATAATGTAGTCGTGACAGATGATGTTGGATGTAATGGATGGGATACCATTACACTCTTCCAGCCTGATGAGTATAAACTGGATTCAGTTAATATAGATACTAATCCTTGCGCAGGTAAAGAACTGGGTAGTATTGAGCTTTATGTATCAGGTGGGACAGAACCGTATTATTTCTGGTGGAAGGGACCTAATAATTTTGAAGATTTACCCCAGGCACATAACCAGAATATTTATAATCTTCCTTCTGGTATATACGAATTGTTACCAGAAGGTAAGCATGATATGAATAACTGTAAATTAAATGAACAAAATAATGAACCTTATAAAGTTCCATTTGGAAACCCGATCAGACTGAGTATGAAAACCAGTCATTATGATGCCTATAATATCAGTTGCAATGGCGCTTCAGACGGCAAAGTAAGTATAGAATATGGAATTGGTAACGGGCCTTACACAGAATGGGAATATAGGTGGACTTACCTCGATAGTATAATTTCTGACACATTGTATATTGATTCAGTGAAAGCAGGCGATTATATACTTCAAGTATGGGATACAGCCAGGTGTTATCTTAAGATGGATATACCTCTGTATGAACCTGATGTTATAAGGTTTGATTCGGCCAACACCTCGATTTATGGAGGTCTCTATAATATCAGTTGTCTGGATTCGGCAGACGGAGCTATAGAACTCTATCCTTCCACAAACGGGCGTATTGGGAGAATATACAATTATGAATGGAATGGCCCACCGGATGCTGTATTAGATCCGGATACAATGGCTAATGATCAGTTTAATTTACCTGATGGAGCATATACGATACGGATTAACGATCAGTTTGAGTGTTGGAGAGATACTGTCATTACCCTTTATGAACCGTTACCAATCTTATCGGATGCAACTTTATCTGACTATAATGGTTACAGGGTGGCTTGTCATGATAGCTCCGATGGCTGGATCAGTGTTGATGTATCCGGAGGAGTGGGTCCGTGGAGCTATCAATGGATACCTCTAACAGATGGGATAATCAGCACACCGGATCAGGATTCTATTTATAGCTTGTCAGCAGGAGAATATGAACTTACAGTTACAGATGCACTTAATTGTGTAAGGAAATGGACATATGATCTTGATCAGCCATTGCCTATATCTACAGTAGAAGAATTGACTGATTATAATGACTATCATATTTCCTGCACTGGCAATACTGATGGTGCCGTGTTATCTTTAAATACTTCGGGTGGTATAGGTGGTTATCGTTATTTGTGGAATCGTTTCAATGATCCTGAATGGACTGATACTACAGAAACACCTTCAGGACTGCCGACAGATACATTACGTGTAGAGATCAGGGATCTGAATAATTGTCTGTTCGTTGATACAATGATATTGAAAGAACCGGCTCCCTTGAAGGTTGATTCATTTGACAGGCTGGAGATCACCTGTAATGCTGATGACGATGGTTTCGCCAGGGTATTTGTTTCCGGTGGTGTCGATCATTTGCCGTATAACTATTTATGGAATAATCCTGCTGCATCAACAGCAGATACTGCAGGCAATCTCTCGGTAGGCTGGTATCATGTGCTTGTCACAGATGCCAATGGCTGCACAAAAATTGATTCTGTTGAAATTACCGAACCCACGCCTGTTGATGCAACGTTTGATATTATTTCTAAGGACTGGTATAATGGTGAAATGATCTCCTGTGCCGATTCTGCCGATGGTGCGGTAACTGTTGAGGGTTCAGGTGGTCGTTCACCATATACATATGAATGGCTCCATTCAGGTGAAACGAATGATACCATATCCGGACTGGCTGCAGGTATTTATTATTGCAGGATTGAAGATGCAGGTGGTTGTGATACGGTTTTATGGGTTGAACTTGATGATCCAATTTCACTTAAAAAAACTGTGGCTATTATAGGAAATATAAATTGTTATGGCTGGAATAATGGATATATAGATCTGAAGCCCCGAGGGGGTGTTTATGATTTGCCATATACTTACTGGTGGACAAATGAGCACTTTCCTGAACCTGTCAGAACTGAAGATCTTGAAAATCTTTATGCAGGGGAATATTTCCTGACAATGTTTGATACGAACAAATGCCGCCTGGATACAAGCTTTATTGTCGGTGAACCGGATGAGCTGACGGCTGAAATCATTGTTGATTACGTACCCTTCTGTCCGGATTCATATGACGGCATGATTCATGTATCAGTAAATGGTGGTACAGAGCCTTATAATATCTGGTGGATCAACCAGAACAGTGATGATACAGTTCTTTATAACCTGGGACAGGGTGTTTATGCCGTGCAGGTGGATGATCAGAACAATTGCGGCTTGGTAATGGATACGGTAATACTGATCTCTGATGCACTAAATTGTATAACGATACCGACAGCAATATCTCCCAATGGTGATGGGAAGAATGACTTTTGGGATATCAGGGGAATTGAATATTATCCCGATGCGATCATTGAGATATATAACCGCTGGGGAGACCTGATTTTCAGATCTGACAGGGGTTATGAAAATAAATTTGACGGGACATACCGGGGCCGGCCACTACCGGTTGATTCCTATCATTTTATCATTAATTTGAATAATGGCCGGAAGCCCATTTTGGGGCATTTGACAATAATACTTTAAGGATGAGAAGGATATTAATATTTTTCATATGGGTATTCTTGTTTATGCCGGAGGTGCAGGCCCAGCAGCTGCCTTTATACAGTCAGTACGTGATGAATGGTTACTTACTGAATCCTGCGATTGCCGGAAGTGACGGATATACTTCATTTAACCTGACAGCCCATGAACAGTGGCTGGGTTTTACAGATGCACCGCAAACCCGGTCGTTCAGTGCACAAACAAGATTGCTAAGACGAAGTTATGTAATCAAGAACCGTACTATTAGTAACAAGAAGTTTAAACCCAGTACAAAAGGACGTGTCGGACTGGGCGGATTTATATACCACGACAAGAACGGTGCTGTTGAGCGTATCGGTTTCCAGGGATCTTATGCATATCATATTTTCCTGAAGAATAACCAGCTTTCTTTTGGGCTCTCAGGAGGACTATTTCAGTTCAGGATAAGGGAAGATGACATTATGTATCTTGATGAAGGTGATATGGTGATAGAAGAAGGAATCAGAAAGGTTCTTTATGTGCCGGATGCCAACTTCGGGGCTTATTATTTAAGCTATCAGTATTTTGCAGGATTATCCGTGAATAATCTTTTTCAGTCTTATCTGAAGCTTGGTAATAGGGCACTTGAGGATTTTAAACAGTTGAGGCATTATTATCTGATGGGTGGATACCGGTTTGTATTCAGCCAGGATCATGAACTGGAACCCTCTGCATTGATCAAGTTAACGGAACGTTTCACATTCCAGGCAGACCTGGGTATTAAATATTACTTCCGGCAGGATTATTGGGCAGGATTGGTATTCAGGACAAACGGTACATTTATATCCCTTATTGGTGTAAGATTCAACCAGCTGCATATCGGGTATGCCTTTGATTACAATCTATCCAGTATCAGAAAGTACAGCTGGGGATCCCATGAACTGGTCATTGCACTGAAGTTCGGAGATAGTGCACGCAGGTACAGGTGGCTGGAAAGGTACTAAGTCTGATCAGCTTTTAATGAGGTCTTCACATAGTTTCTTATTTCAAAACCAAATCCAAGCAGTATTAAAAGAAACAATCCAACGGATGTAAAACCTGCAATTTTCTTTCCGGTATAATATGATTTTGGTTCAAATTTAAATTCCACAGTATGATGCCCCGACGGAAGCACCATAGCTCTCAATACGTAATTAGCCCTGAAATGAGGATGGAATTTGCCGTCTATATATGCCGACCATCCTTTATCATAATAAATCTCTGAAAATACAGTCAGTTGATCTGTGCCAGCCTGATATTCATAAAGTAACCAGTCGGGATGATATTGAATTAACCTGATATATGCGGCAGAATCATAAACCTGATTAAATCCTTCAAGATACTGATTATATCTGGCATCAATGATTGCTTCATTTGCCGGATCGAAGTCCGAAAGAGCCCGGATTTCTTCATCAGCGTCATAAACAATTCTGTAAATCTTTACAAACCAAGCATTTCCAAGAGCATTGGGATTCATCTGTAACTCAGGTGGTCCCTCTTCCGAAGGAATGATAAAATATTTTGTATTGAGCATATTCATCACTGCCATATTGTTTTTGGTGAGATGATAATCAATTAATTCCTGGTAACGTTTCATTTTAGCACCATGGTATCCACCGAGTGATTTGTGGAAATAGGAAGCCCTTGAACTCCGGAATGGGTCAGCTGTAAGATCGAATACACGATAGTGAAGACTCGTATCCTGTTTGATGATCAAATCTGCTTCCAAAGGTTGAAAAGGTACCTGGGCTTGCTGTCTGGGTACAAAATCATCGTTATTCAGGTATCTTTTATCAACTGTCCACATATCAATAAGTATCAATATTGCAAGAGCGGAGAAAAATATTTTCTTTTCAATTTTTCCCCGGTAACAGACATATAATAATGCAGCTGAAAGAAGGATGAAAATCAATGATCTGACGGCATCCGTCTGGAGCATTCTTTTACGGTCAACAATCAATGTATCAATAAAAGCCGAAGTTCCCTGTGTAAGGTAGGGATCATCACCCGGACCGGTATAACTGAACATGCCGGGAAAAAGTGTAAAGATCAGTGCCAGTCCACCAAGAGAAATAAGCCCATATTTGAGACCTTTTATGAAATCTTCTTTTTTGATCTTGCCAGCAAAGAAATCCTGTAGAGCAAGAAAGGCAAGAAGGGGAATGGTAAATTCTGCAATGACAAGGATCATGGTAACAGTACGAAACTTATTATAACCGGGGAAATAATCAAGAAACAGTTCTGTCAGAACCATGAAATTTTTCCCCCAGGCAAGGAGAATTGACAGGATTGTAATTGTAATAAGCCACCATTTTAATTTGCCATGGTAAGCAAATAATCCAAAAACAAAGAAGAACAGAACAACAGCTCCAACATATACCGGACCGCCGGTGAAGGGTTGTTTGCCCCAGTATAATGGAAGGGCTTTGATTATTTGTTTGGCATAAGCAGGTCCCCGTGCATCGCGGAACAATTTATACGTTTCTGATTTTTCTGTTAATGAACCTACGGATGAACCGCCTTTAAAACCAGGGATCAGTAATGTAAATGTTTCATCAATACCATAGCTCCATTGGGTTACATAACTTTTGTCAAGTCCCGAAGTCTGATCAGGGTCTCCGGTGAGTTCAGATTTTCCCCTGATGGAATGTTTTCCATATTCATAGGTGGTCCATAAAACTGTTAAGTTAGTTCCCACAGCAAGAATGGCAACAAGAAGGAGAGCAGAGCCTGAAAGTATGAATTTTCTGATCTGTTTTTCTCTGATAGCCCTGATGAATTCATATATGCCAAATACCAGGATGATCAGTAATGTATAGTAGGTAATTTGTAAATGGTTGATGAGCAATTGAAGGGTTAAAAATAATCCTGTTATAGCGGAACCCAACACTATTTTTTTTCGAAAAGCCAGATATACACCTGCAATGATTGGTGGCATGTAGCCTATGGCAACGGCTTTTGATGTATGCCCTGCCTCGATGATCATAAAAAAGTAACTTGAAAAGGCAAAGGCAATGGCACCTATGATACTTAACCAGGGGTTCACTCTGAATACAAGCAGAGCAATGTAAAAACCAATCAGGTAAAGAAATAAAAAATTTATTGGCCTTATTTCTCCGAAAAAATTTAAAGTACTGTTTATCCCCCTGAAGATTTTTGGTGGACTTGGTGAACCGATCAGATACGTAGGCATACCACCAAACATTGAATTGGTCCATAATACAGGCTTATCTGTTTCTTTTTCATATTGCTTCTTTTCCCTGACCATTCCTTCGTATTGCCTGATATCACTTTGTGTCAGTTGTTTCCCTTCCAACAACGGATTGAAATAAATCAACGATATGATAAAAAAGACAATAATAGCTGTTGCGTGAGGAGCAAATTTTAAAAGAAGTTGATTTTTCATTTCAGTACTATTTACATTCTGTAAAGTAAATCCTTATTTATAGAATGGCAAAATGTTTCTATTATTGATTGTTCAGGTTTAGTAATATATGATATAATGATTCATATGATCTTAATAAGCTTTATTTTTTGACAAAAGACTTTAGATTTTCAATCCAGTTCCATGGATTTTTCCATTTAATCCAAAAACCTCTAAGCCGTTCTAATTCGACCGGTTCATAAAAATTAAGGAAATATAAAATAAATGGGAAAGTTATAATTAATGATGTTTTTAACAGTAAACGTATCAATAAATTCGCATCATTTGTGAGCTGAGCAATGAAAAACAGTCCGAGACTGGTAACTATCATCAGAATAATCTTGCGCATTTCATAAGGTATATAGTAA
>CAZGOR010000152.1:0-8942 GCA_964527875.1 uncultured Bacteroides sp.
TTTTGACTCTCGGGGAAACCTATTCCCGTATCTTTAACATAAAACTGTAAAGTCCGGTTAAACGTTTCCGTTCCGGCCTTATCTTTGCATTCACCCGGAGCAGGCAAATGAACATAACCGATTTCAATGTAACCTGAATCAGTATACTTCAGTGCATTATCCATGAGATTTGAGAGAATTTGTTTTAACCTGTACGGATCTGTAAGAATTTCCAGGTTTTCGCTTCTAATTGATTTGTTAAGGCGGATTTCAATATTTTCCTTCCCTTTTTTACATTTCTGCTCCTCAAACAAAGAACATAGTTCGGTAAGTATTTTTCTGACAGGCACTTCAACCTTGTTTATCATTAATTGTCCGGCTTCGATCTTTGAACTGTCAATGATATCATCTATTAAGTGTAACAATTTGTCCCCGCTTTCTTTTATACGCGCGATGTATTCTTCTTTTTTTTCTTTCGTAATTTCTGTATCAGATAATAAACCTGAAAATCCGAGCATAGCGTTCATTGGGGTCCGTATCTCATGAGACATGTTGGCAAGGAAGGCCGATTTAAGTTTATTGGCTTCTTCCGCCTTTTCTTTAGCCAGTATCAATTCACTTTCCATCTTCTTGTGTTCAGTAATATCTCTGGAAATTCCGCAAGTCCCAATAATAGTTCCATTAATGTCATAAAGGGGTAATTTGCTGGTAGAAACCCATGTTTCACTTCTATCAGGCCATGTTTCCTTTTCTACCTTATTTGCCAGGGGACGGCCTGTTGTCATGACTTCCTGTTCATCTTTATAAGCCTGGTTTGCATGCTCCTTTGTAAAAAAATCGAAGTCTGACTTACCCAAGGCTTCCAACGGATTCCTGAGGCCAATCCACTCAGCCATCTTCCTGTTGATCCTTATGAAACGGCTCTGTCTGTCTTTAAAGTAAATATGATCGGGGCTGTTATCGATCAGCGCATTTACCAATTCTTTTTCACGGACCAGTTTCAGTTCGGCTTCTTTATTTTTAGTGATGTCTGTAAAAAAAACTATATTGAAATTTCTATTGTCAATTTTAACCTTGGATGTGTTGATGTTCGTATAAATAATTTTTCCGTCTTTTCGCAGACAGGGTATATCAAGGACAAATGTTTTATCTCCCCTGGCCTGAGCCTCAAATTCTGAAATTACATGTTCGAGAGAGTCTTTTGGGTGTATGTCAGCTACACCCATTCCCTCGATTTCTTTGTTTGTATAACCAAGCATTTTGCATATCGCCGGGTTAGCATAACTAAATTTCTTTGTTTCTATATCTGCAACCAGTATACCCTCGGCACTACTTTCAAATAGTATCTTATATTTCTCCTCGCTTTTTCGAAGTGCATCTTCCGCCTGCTTGCGTTTTTCTTCAAGGTTAATACTATACAGAGCAAAGGAAATATCTCCGGCAACTTCATACAGAAGATCATATTCTTCTTTATCTGTCTTAATATCAGCAGACAATTTAATAGTCAAAATACCAACTATTTCACCTTCATATTCCAGGCGGACAGTGATGGATCCTTTATAATTGCTCTTTTCTGAAATCGGACAACCGGCACATTCAGGAGTTTGAGATTCGGTCAGGACAATTCCCGGTTTTTTCAAACTCAGCTGACAGCAATAGGGAAGCTTTCCATTTTTAATATCCGCTATCAGATCAGAAAGCTCTTTCCTGTATCCTTTGCCTGCATAGGTTGTTAAATGCATGTTCCTGTCAAAAAGCAGGATCCATGCACCGTTATAACCACGGGCACGAACCAGGCTTGAACATATTTTTTCTATCAGTATACCTGTATTTTTTTCCCTGACAATGATCTTGTTGACATTACGAAGAGATTCCAGAACGGAATTGATATGTTTTAAACGGTTCGTGCGTTCTTCAACCAGTTTTTCAAGTTTTTTGTTTAAATCCTTCAGTTTATCCCGGTTGGATTTAAGTTTTTTGTTTGTATTGATGAGTTCTTCGTTTTTCTGTATTGAGTTTTCATAGGTTGATAAAAGAATATCCAGTATCTGCAGGCGGTCTGGTGTAATAAAATGCTTTGTATTTGCAAAAAAGATATCAATACCCATTTCTGAAATCCGTTCTTTTCTCAATTCTTTGTTTATAAGGATATTGTGGATACGGGAGAGAAGATATTTTTCATTGTAAGGTTTAATAATAAAGTTATCAGCACCACATTCAAGACTTCTGATTACATCCGCCGGATCGGAAAGTACAGTTAGAAGAATCACCGGAATATATTTAAGTTGTTCATTTGTTTTAATCATCCTGCATAATTCATACCCATCGATTTCCGGCATTATGATATCGGATATGACCAACAGCGGCTCATCTTTCCTGATCATATCAAAAGCCTCTTTTCCATTCCGGCCATATAATACCCTGTATCCATTCTTTGTAAGTATATGTTTCAGTTGTTCAGCCTGTGTGAGGCTGTCTTCTGCAATAACAATCAGATTGTCATCATCATTTTTTTTCATACGCTTCAGGCACTTATACTGTTTTTGTCAGCTTTATTATTGTTTCCGCAATTTGTTCCGGGGACAGAATATATTTTGCAGCTCCTATTTCAGCTGCCTTTCCGGGCATACCGTAAATAACCGAGCTGGATTCATCCTGTGCAATGGTTATGGCTCCCTTATCCCTCATCATTTTCAGCTCTCTTGCACCGTCTTTTCCCATTCCGGTTAATAATATACCTATTGCATTTCTTCCGTATGTTTCGGCAATTGATTGAAAAAGAAAGGATACAGACGGGCAAAGGATAGTAACAGCAGGATCCGAATTGCTCAGTTCTATGGTACCGTTAGCTGTCACTCCCATTTGATAGTCATTTGGTGCAATGTAACAATGACCCGGTATTATTTTTTCCATGTCGACTGCAATACTGACCGGGAATCCCGTAGATTTGACAAGCCAGTCTTTAAATCCTTCCAGGAATCCTCTGGCTATATGCTGAACAAGAAGTATAGGTATGGACAGGTTTTTGGGTATTTGCGATAGTATATCATGGATTACTGGCGGACCGCCTGTCGAGGCGCCTATTGCGATGATCCTTATGTCAGACTTTTCATATTCCTTTTCAGATATTCCTGTAAGTGGCTCTTCTTTTTCCATTTTTCTCTTTGCCCACCTACGGACAACCTTTATCTCCGACATGGTTTTAACTGCATTGATCAATTCAATTGCCATTTTGTTATGATCCGGATGTCCAATACCTCTTGGCTTTTCCATGATCGATATAGCTCCTGCCTCCAATGCCCTGTAGGTATCGCTTACCTCAGAAGGTGACCATGAGGCTGAAACGATAATGATAGGTATGGGATTTGTTTCCATAATTGTCTGGGTTGCTTCGAGGCCATCCATTTCCGGCATTGCCATATCCATGGTAATGATATCAGGTTTATTATTTTTCAGAAATTCCAGAGCTCTTTTCCCTGTTAAAGCTGTTCCAATTACCTCAATTTGTGGATCTGAATTTAAAATATAGGATATCAGATCCAGAACGGATGGAGAGTCATCCACGATCAGCACTTTTATCTTTTGCTTTTCAGTCATTGCCGTGTTATATGTTATATGTTATATGTTATATGTTATATGTTATATGTTATATGTTATTGGCAATATGGCGTTATATCTTCATGGAACATATTGCCGTTGGCTTTCATATCTGACTTAGCTTTTACCAAGTAGTTTATATAACCATTAAGTAATCCTAAGGTTCTTTGTATTAATTCTTTTCCACTGGAGAACTCACTATCTGTGATGTATTTTTCATCCAATGCGGTTATTAATTGATCAATAAGCTCGTGCAATGATCCTCTGCTGTGACGACAGAATTGTATATTCTCCTGAAAGTGATATCGTCCAAATCCCTCCGCTATATTCTCTGTTGTTGAGCGGGAAGCTCTTCTCATACCATCTGCTAAAGCATATTTTTCTTCTGGCGGAAATTTTTTTATCAACTTAATAACATACCTCCTTACATCCCTGCATGCCTTCCAACATTCCAACTCTTCGAAACTTGTAATTTTATTCTTTTTCATTTTTAACTAATAACTTATAACTTATAACGATTAAACTAACCTGCTCACCACATCCAACAGATTCTGCGGGTTGAAGCTGCTTTTTTCAATATATGCATTGGCGCCCACCTCCATACCGCGTTCCCGGTCATCTCGGGTTTTCAATGCTGTTACCAACACTACCGGTAATTCTTTAAGGTTCTTATCACCACGTATCTTTTCTGTCAGTTCAAAGCCGTTCATTCTTGGCATATCGATATCCGATACAAGCAGGTCATATTCGCCTTCCCTGATAAACGAAAGTGCTTCTGCCCCGTCGACAGCAGTTTTTACAATAAATCCTGCCGATTCAAGAATATCCTTAAGAAGCATCCTTGATGTGATCGAATCCTCCGCAACCATGACAGATTTTTGTTTTATATCTTCTTTTTCAACCTGGGCAGTTATCACCTCAGGTACATGACCGGCAACTAACGGTTTAATCATGTCCGGTACATTCAAAACGGGAACCACCCTGCCTGAACCCAGTACCGTTACGCCACCGATATTCCGGACACGTGTGATGGGACTGGCAAGATGTTTGATGAGTATTTCCTGCTCATTCAACACTTCGTCAACACCAAAGGCAATCCGGTTATCACCGGTAACCAGAATAAGAACGTGCAGAGTATCCTGCTTACCTTCTTTCCCTGACAGGTCATATCTGCTGCTATTTATTCTTTTGAGCTCCAGTATATCTCCCAGGTTAACATATGACAAAGTTTTGCCGTTGATTGAAATGGTCTGTCTGTTTTCGACCATTTTTATCTCATCCCGCTTTATTTTTAATATCCGTTCAACATTTATAGTAGGAATGACAAACGATTCTCCTGATACCTGAATAAAAATACCCCGGTATGTTGCCAGTGTAAGAGGAATCTGGATACAGAATGTTGTGTTTTTATAACGTTCGGATTTCATCGTGACAGTTCCGCCGAGAGCATCAACTTTTTCCCTGACAATAGCCAGTCCAAGACCCCTGCCTGAAAGGTCAGTGATCATGGGACTGGTCGTAATTCCGGAATGATAAATCAGTTTCTCTGCTTCCTCATTCGTTATGGCTTCCTGTTCCGGAATGATACCCTCATGAACAGCTGCTTCCCTCACTTTCGAAAGATCAATCCCCGCTCCGTCGTCAGAAATAATAATTTCGACTTTGTTTCCGGGCAGCTGAGAAATAGAAATGTCGATCGTACCCGTAGCCGGTTTATTATTTTTTATTCTATCGTCAGGCTTTTCAATGCCATGGTCAATACAGTTTCTTACAAGGTGAATAAGAGGATCTTTTATTTCTTCAAGTATCCTTCTGTCAAGTTCATTTTCAGCTCCCTTTATTGATAATTCCACTTTCTTCCCGTGTTCCCGTGAAAGATCGCGTACCAATCGTGGAAATAATTCCAGGATTGAAGATATCGGAAGCATTAATACTTCCCTCATCTCTATCAGCAGATTATCCACCATCCTTCCTGCCGATCTGCAATCTTCTCCTGTCGATTTTATCAACTCTTCCAGTTTATCATCCATTAATTTGATGAACCTGTGACTTTCTTTGAATTCCTCAGGATGCCTGTCACCTTCTTTGAATTTAACCTTATTCGTTCCATCGTCCTGTTTCATGGGAACATGCTGTAAATCAAGATTTTGCCTGACAAGTTTCACAAATTCCTTTTTAAATTGGTCTAAAATTATCCTGAAATGCTGAATATCTGAAAATCGCTGAAATAGCTTCAGTTTAACCGATATCATTTCCTCTGTTTGCATCATCAGGGTATCGAGTTTCATCCTTGATATTCTTACTGTTTCCGAAGTGATATGCCTTTCCTGAATTAACTGATGTTCTTTTGCGGCTGGTTGTACCGGTTCGCTCTGAGAAGATCGGTCTTGTTCTTTTTCAGACTTTTCCGTATCAGAAGTTTGTGGGATAACTTTATCTTTTTCTGGATGATCTTTATGTTTTTCATCATTATTAATATCACTTTTTTGTTTCAAACCATCAAGCTGGTTAATAATCCCGGTAATATTTTGTTCAAGTCTGGCTTCATCTATTTCTGCAGCAAATAAAACGTCCGTAATAAAATCGATAACCGGGTGTATTTTGTCAAATACAACGGATGGTGGTATTTTCTTTTCCTGTTTCCATTTTCCAAAAATACTTTCGAGAGCATTGCATATTGTTTCCACATCCCTTAAATCAACGGCACGGGAAGCTCCCTTCAGGCTATGCGCCTCCCTGAAGATAACCTCTGTCAACTGCATTTGCCGCATCAGATCATCTGTCGTTTCCAGCTCAACCAGGCCGGATGAAATAGCTTTCAGATGTTCACCGGCTTCAACTTTATACGTTGCTAAAAGCCTTTTTTTGAATTCTTCTTCCTTCTTACTCATTTTTTTACCTGAGTTGTTATGAAGTTAAGTCCTTTAAATGATTTAATATCAATTTTTTTGATATTCGTACGCCGATTGCCTGTTTATGTTAATTTTTTATCTGACTATTGAATATCTCTATCTGTCAGGCTATCAGATATCTGACTTTTTTTGTTATCCTGTACCGGATCCTGTTACAACGAAACTTCAGATATTCATAACTTATACTGTTCGACCAGCTTTCCCAGATTTTCAGCCAGTCCGTCCAGTTTTTCCGAAGCTTCTTCCAGTTGTTTTGTACTTTCCAGGTTCTGGTTGCTTGCCACACTTATATTCCTGATTGCCTCGGTTATCTGGTCTATACCAACAAACTGTTGCTGTACCGACACACCGATCTGGGTTGTTGCCTGGACTGCCTCGTTGATCACTTCGGCCAGCACTTTAATGGATCCTCCGGCATTATCCGCCTGCTTTATTCCTGATTCGACCACCTTGCTGCCCTCTTCCGTTGCCATGACTGCCGTGCTTGTTGCTTTCTGGATATCTGTCAGGATCTCACGTACCTGCTGTGTTGCCTGTTTCGATTGATCGGCCAGGCTTTTCACTTCTTCGGCCACAACGGCAAAACCCTTTCCTTCTTCACCTGCCTTGGCTGCTTCAATGGAAGCATTCACCGCCAGGAGATTGGACTGTTCCGCCAGATCGTTGATCGAGTTCATGATCTCACCGATCGACTGACTTTGTTCACTCAACCGCATAATGCTTTCTGCAATGAATCCCACTTTTTCTTTGATCAGTATCATTCCATCATTTGTTTCATTGATCGCCTTTTCGCTATCCCTTGCTACCTGGAGGGTCTTTTTCGATTCTTCCGTTACCGTCTTGGCTTTTTCGTTGGTAACCTGTGCAGTCTGTTTTACTTCTTCCACGGTGGTGGTCGTTTCGGTTATTGCCGAAACTGTTTTGGTGGAACTTGTCGTTAACTGGGAACTGGTGGCAATGATCTCGGCGACCATGGAGGGCAGAACATTAACTGCTTCGGTAATATTCCTGATCTGGTTTTTCAGATTATCCAGAGTACTACGGAAAGCATCCGATAAAACACCGATTTCATCGGATCTTTCCGGAACCGACATTTCAACACGAAGGTCTCCTTCGCCTATCTTCACGACAATGTCCGTGATATTTTTAAGGGGATTGGAAATAGACGCTGCAAGTAAAAACGCGATGATAATAGCAAAAATAATGGTTATCATGATAATGCTCAGTAAAAGTATCGTCGCGACAGATATCTGCTTCATCATTGCCTCCTGCTGATTGGCCTGAGCCTCTTCACATTTTTTTTCAGCATTCCGGGCAAGACTTCGCATATTTTCTTCGGCCTGTTTTTGTATTTTCATTGTGTTAACAAAATCCTGCCAGTTTTCCCGGTACAGATTTAATTGATCTGTTACATTATTAGCCATTACAATATGAATATCTTTCGTTAACCGGGATTTAAGATTGTTGGACATATCTAATGTTTTGTTTACCAGGTTGTCATGACTGTTATACCATGATTGTTCACCGGAAATGATATATTCCTTTTCAACTTTTCTGGCCTCCAGAAACCACTTGATCATCTGGTTAGCATCATTTGCTTTCGATATTTCATCCTGTATCCGCGCCATATTCCTTCCGGCCCTTATATCTGAAGTTAATTGATCCATTTGCTGTATATAAAATTCTTCGATGGTTTTCAAAGCATCTTTGGCATCAGCCCTTATATTTTGCATATCCGTATTTTTTCTTTCTTCAGAATTCACATAAGAATGAAACGCCTCCTGATATTTGAGTGTTGCACTGATGACAGTGTCCATTTGATTTTTATTATCAACATGTTTGAATTTTTCTTTTGATGTTCTGGCCTGGTCCAGTATGAACTGAATTTCTCTGTCAACCGATGAGATATACGATTCATTACCATAAATCATTAAGTTTTTTTCCTGCTGGCGTATCTCGTTAATACTTTTAACTAAAAGATTCGTTTCATTGGTCCTGTCGACCCTGTGCTTTACCTGGGATATTCCCCTGTAGCCCACATAGGCTGCAACAATCAACATAATGAGCATCAACATAAAAGCACTTAATATTTTATTTCTGATGCTCATGTCCCTGAAAAAATCTACAAAATTCATGATGGTTCGTTTTATGGTTTATTTTAAATAGGCTTTAATCCATGATATCGGTATCCTGGCTGAACTCCGGCCTTAAAGCCGGATTTACTGAAAATTAATAACTTATCATGATTTCAGTCCATGGACTATTAACTTTCCTGTTTGATTCATTTTTTCAATCAAACAGACAACAATCTTTTTTATTTTTACTGCAAGTAAAGCACAGTATGTCTGGATCCGGTACATTTATATCTGATACTGTTCCACAAGTCTACTCAAGTTTTTAGCCAGTCCGTCCAGTTTTTCCGAAGCTTCTTCCAGTTGTTTTGTACTTTCCAGG
>CAZGOR010000153.1:0-8903 GCA_964527875.1 uncultured Bacteroides sp.
TCAATAATACGTTGATTGCTGATGGCTACCCTGTGGGTATATTGCCCGAGATAACTGACCACATGTTGTGGTTTCCCCAGGGAAGGTTCACAGAAAACAACCCAGGGTGTTTGCAATGCTTTTTTGATGGCAGTTTTATACTGCAGTAGTTTACCTTTTTTAGCAAGGTGCTTGTTTATGCCTGCCATACATTTACCACGGAACTTTAAACTTAACTGCCGGACAGGGTAAAGATATTTACCATTTTTGCCGATATGTTTCATTCGACCACGCGGGCTGTAACCAAGTGCCGGGACAATACAATGAATATGCGGATGAAAACTGAGGTTTTGCCCCCAGGTATGCAATAAACAGATAGCTCCACTTTCCACACCATAATGACTATATCCGAAAGAACGCAAAGAGTCCCATACACAGGAAAAAAGATGGTTATAAAACCATTCACTGTCAAGCAGAAAGAGACTATTGATGACATCAGGAACGGTGAAAACGAAATGATAATGTTTTACCGGATATGCCTTATTGATGCGTTCATCAATCCAGAATGCCTGGTTAATGTTCTGACATTTGGGGCAGTGCCGGTTCCGGCAGCTGTTGTAACTGATGTTCACAGCCCCGCAATGATCACACTGGTACTTATGGCCGCCCAGTGCTGAAGTGCGGCATAGGGATAAAGCATCCAAAACACGAAGCTGATACGTGTTTGGATGATGTAATTCGATAAACTGCTCTCCAAAGCGTTCGATGATCTCTGCCACTTCGTGCCTGGGGCGGCTCATAAGGCATCCTTATAAAGGGTATCCAGAGGACTATGAGCAGAAACAATCGAAAGTTGCGCCACATGAAGGTATATCATTGTTGTAGCTACTTCAGAATGCCCGAGGAGCTCTTTTACCGTGACAATATTTACTCCTTCTTCGAGCAGATGGGTAGCATAACTATGCCGCAGGGAATGCAGGTTGACTGACTTACGGATATTGGTATTTTTCAAAGCCTGTCGCATGACCCAGCTCAAACCTCTGATACTATATCGTCCATCAGGTTCTTTACCATTTAGCAAGTACACATGCGGATGTTCCAGGGCCAGATATTTTTTAAGTCCCCTGGCCATATAGTCTGAGAGAGGAACGATCCGGTCCTTCCTGTATTTGCTCTGTCGGATATGAATGGTTTTACGCTCAAAATCGATATCGGAAATCTTCAGGTTAATGACTTCCTGTCCGCGTAATCCGGCAGAATAGATTAACGTTAACACAATCCGGTGCTTCAACAGTGCAGGGGCAGCAAAAAGTTCCCTGAGTTCCCGGCGATTGAGTATTACGGGAAGCTTGGTTTCTTGTTTTAGTGACGGCAGGTTAATGGCTCGCTTGTTATCCCCGATGAGCCTGAAGTAATAACGCAGACCATACACCATGTGTTTAAAACTGCTACGGGAAGGGGATTTTTTATCAAGGGCCAGGGAAGTAAGATATTCTGTGAGTTCATCATCGGATATGTGCTCAGGGAGTTGGCTAAAATGCAGGCTGATCAAGGCTATACGACGAATGTAGTTGTTCAGGGTGCTTTGGCTCTGTCCACGTAGAATAACCTGTTGCTGAAGGGATTTGTAAACCTTGTCGAAGCCATCAACGCCCAGGATGTCTTTTTCAACGATTGTGGGTGATGTTCTTTTTTTTCATGATCTATAATTTAAGATAAATAATGAACCGGCAAATTACTGAAAATATGTAAATTTGGTTTAAAGCCAGCCCGCGTTAGCGGGATTTAGTTCAACAAGCCGGCATACGCCATGGCTTGCATGATCAACAATTAATGGTTTTAACCGGAGGTGTTTTAAGTGTCACGGCTTTTGCAGTTTCATAATTACAAAATTTTGTTATTTAAGAATGATGGTTAACAGAAGAAAATTCAGTAATTTTAATCAACGCAAGGCAAAAGCCGCGCCACTAAGAATCCGAAAGTGTTTTATTTTATGGCCGGCCTCGGCGTGTGCCAGCAACCGTTATGGGTAAGGTATAATATTTGCTCACACTTATTTTGCAATTCTTTAAATGAAAGAAAATGAGACATGTTATTGTTTTTTCATTAACAGTTGCAGCTACTATGATTTTCACTTTTAGTTGTGAAAGAAATTCAAATGATATAAAAATTATTAGACCTCTCATATACTTAAAAACCGAAGATATTCCTACTTTTCACGGAATGACTCAAATAAGGTATGATGAAATTCCACGGGCTGGAATAAAAGATTCTACAGGAAATTATACTGCTGAAGTAACCTTTAGTTGGAAATCTGATAATGGGAATTTTTCATACATTGATATTAGTGCTACTGAGAGTAACGAATCTGCTATATGTATACTATTGAACTCGCATAAACTTTATACAAATCCATATATAGAGGAGAACAGGGATAAACCTGCAGCTGTAGGTGATCTCTCTTATTATCAAGGAGTAGAGTTTATCCGTGACAATCTTATTGTCAAAATCCACGCAAGTGAAATATTTGATAATTCAATTACTGAAATTGCTAAATATGTTGATGCTAAAATCAGAAAGAGTCCAACTTTCACTTCAAGCGCCCAAATTAGACCAGTTATTATAGATTTTAGGATAAGTAAAAATCCTGTTATTGAAAGAACCCAAACTCTTTTGATTATTCAAACAGAAGATCCTAATAATCAAGAGATTTTTCATGAATGGAGATTTGACAAGGCTTCCGGATATGGAGGTATTCATGAGGATGGATTAGGTAATTATTACTATTCTTCAAGTTGGGCAGATACAACCGATATTAAACTAGGATTGACTCTAATTGCTATTAACAAATATGGTTTTTGCGACGACTCAACCATTTATATCCAAACAATTAAAGAATAAATTTTTATTATACCCTGCCCATAACATGCCGGTACCCGCCATGTCCTCCCTACATTCAGTACAGGTTGTCACGCCTTTTGCACTTCAAATAATAAAGATATTCAATTCTACTTGTATTGATTTGTAAAGAGAAAATGTTTAATTTTAACTGAAGGAAGCAAAAGTCGCGCCAACCTGGTCATCTCCTAAAGATCGGCCACGGCAGGTACCGGCAAACGTTATGGTCAATTGGATTTATTTTTTACATAATCTTCAAAAATCATATCTTTGAATAAAAATTTATTATGTCTAACGAGGAATTGAAAAAGGAAATTGTAAAAGTTCTGGAGGCTGTTCCAGATGAAATGCTTGAGGATATTCTTGAATACCTGAGATTTTTAATAGGAAATGCAAAGGATAAGATAGATATGACTTCAAATCTCCGGCAAATCATAAATGAGGATAAAGAGCTTCTTCAAAAACTTGCCCAATGATAAACCTTGAAGACGTACTTAGAGTCCATGAGTTTTTAATTAATAAATTTGGTGGTTCACAAGGTGTCAGAGATCTCAATTTGCTAAAATCTGCAATTAGCAGACCTTATCAAACATTCAACCAGGAAAATCTTTACAAAATACCAATTGAAAAAGCTGCTGCGATAATTGAGAGCATTATAAAAAACCATCCATTTATTGATGGAAATAAAAGAACCGGTTATGTTTTAATGCGACTAATTTTAATGGACCATGGATTAGATATTTCAGCAAACCATAATGATAAATATGATTTTGTAATATCAATTGCCTCTGGTGATTTAAATTATGATCAAATCAAGGAATGGATTAAAAATCATATGATTAAAAAATAAACCCAACAGCCCATAACAAGCCGGTACCCAAAATTTGCTTCCCGACAGGTCGGGACAGGTGTCACGGTTTTTGCAAATGTTTTTATTGAAGGTTTTTAATTCTCAATATGTTGATCGGTAATCGGAAAATCACTATCTTTAATCGAAGAAAGCAAAAACACGTGCCATAGACCCGAGTGCTCGGGGCTAACGCAAACTTCGGGTACCGGCAAACGTTAGGCGGCATACATTTAAGTTTCAAACAAATAAAGAAATATTTTCTATTTTTGTAGTATGACAAACTATAAAAAAATAATAACTATTAATCCTGAAAGAAGATTTGGCAAACCTTGTGTAAGGAATACGAGGATTACTGTCTTCGATGTATTAGGTTGGTTAGCTTCAGATATGACCAATGATCAGATACTAAAAGATTTTCCAGAACTCACGAAAGAGGATATTTCTGCTTGTCTTTCTTATGCAGCTGAGAGAGAACGTAAAATAAGAGTTGCCTCATGAAATTGCTCTTTGATCAAAATATCTCTTTCAGAATTATTGAAAAAATATCTGATTTATTCCCAGAATCTAAACAAGTAAGGCAAATCGAACTTGAAAATTGCAAAGATTTTGAAATTTGGGAATACGCAAAAAAGAATGATTTTGTTATAATTACCTTTGATTCTGATTTTTACGATCTGAGTATGATTAAAGGAATTCCTCCGAAAATCGTTTGGTTAAGGACAGGTAACACATCTACAGAAAATATTTTAAGCATTCTAATAAAAAACTTCGATCTTATAAAAGAATTCATTGAGAATCCTGATTATAGAGAATTATCTTGCCTTGAAATTGATTAAAGTACGCCGCCTAACATGCCGGTACCCGCCATGTCCTCCCGCCTGTTCAGATAGGTTGTCATGCCTTTTGCACTTCAAATAATAAAGATCTTCAATTCTACTTGTATTGATTTCTAAAGAGAAAATGTTTAATTTTAACCACAGGAAGCAAAAGTCGCGCCAACCTGGCCATCACCTAAAGGTCGGCCACGGTGGGTACCGGCAAACGTTATACACAAGCTGTATTTTATATTTATTATTAGACAACAATTTGATAATAATTAAGTTAGTATTATGAATACTTAACTACAAAAAGTCTGACAAATGAAATGGTTATTCTTCATATTGATTGTCATAATTCCAAATTTCATTTGTGCTCAGAATAATAAGTTCACTCAAAACAAAGTAAGATTGTATTTAGGATTGAGTTATCTAATTCATGATATTGATAACTATATATATGAAGATGGTGATTTGACCATAAAGAAAAGTAAACATATTGGTTTGGAATTTGGATTTTCTCTTCTTCCCCAAAATGAAAATGGAATATATGTAGATTTTAAAAATAATTTATTGGGAGAATTAGCCGCCGGAGAAATTTGCAAACTTTTTGGTTTTGAAAGTACTGGAGATCTATCTGTTGATAAAACTATTTCAAGTGGCTTTTTCGGCAGGGTGGATATTGGTAAAATCATATATACTAACGGTTTACAATATCTAAAAAGTGGTTTTGTAATTTCAGATAAATATATATCCGGAGATTTTATATCCGAATATGATCCATCTGATCCTACGAGAATTATTATCCCAACAACTAGGCCTGGTGAGGTTGAAGGCTTCCATATTACTCCTGGAGTATATGCAGAATTTTCCAGATTCTTAGGACAAAATAACATATTATCATTAAATCTTTGTTTGACACAATCAATATTTAATTTATGGGATATAAATAGTGATTTGGTGTATTTAAAGCCTCTGTTCCCTGAATTAAATATTAAATTTTTAAATCAATCAGGTGTTTTTGTTAGTATTGGGAGTATTTTAATGATACCTTACAGGGATATATATCCAAGTTGCAGATTATCCTTCACATTAGGTTACAATCTTTTTCTTGCTAAAAAAACGACATAAAATACAGCCTGTATATAACATGCCGGTATACGCCATAGCCTCCCGCTGTCCTCGCCAGCTGGCGGATCGGCCACGGCGGGTACCGGCAAACGTTGTGCATAATTGTAGAAAAACCTTCATCATATAAATGAACTATTATGAAAACAAATTTCTTAATAAGCATTTTACTCCTTCTAATGATTTCATGTGAGAAGGAAGATAATTCAAAACCTGATTCAATATCTTATAAATCTAGTTTCAATACCGAGACAAGACCAATCGCAATTGCCATTGAAAAAGACCAAGGATTTGTTTATCTGGCTAATCATAATCCATCGATTACGGATTTTAGTTCAAAAATTCAGAAGTTCAATTCAAAGGGTGAATTTCAAGAAACGATTATTGATTTCAAGTCATTTAGTTCTGGATTGTATGAAAGATACTCACCAATTGATTTATGTATTAATAATAATGATATTTATGTTTTGGCTAAACCAATGAGACAAACCGATGATTCATGGTCAACATACTCAGGTTTCTGTGTTTTGCATTTTGATTTGAATGGTAATTTGATTAATGAATTTGATTTTTCTCAATTAGAGAATTATTGGGATTTCTCGGCGATGTCATTTTTTAATGATTTTATATATGTTACTAGCGGAGAAATAGTAATCTTAAAGATTGATAAAAACAGCGGACAATTAGACTATATACAAATTCCAATTACCAATGATAAAATGTATTTACTTGTAACAGATATGGAGGTTGAATCCGAAGAGAGTATTTATATCACTGGACAAGGGCCATGGAGAATTGATTCTATAATAAATAATGATGTTTCGATTTGCCATATTACAAGACTTGATTTTAAGGCAGACAAATCATATACTTTCTATTCAAATTCAAGAACTGGGATAATGGCTGCGATGCCCAATAATCCTGGATTGGCAATAAAAGATAATAAATATATTTATCTTACAACTTTTTATGGTAGGAGCTTAGAAATATACGATAAAGAAAAGGAAAATGAATTGATACTTAAGGAAGATATAAATCCAAATGGTGTTGATGAGACTTTGCCGATAGATGTTGCTTTATATAAAAATGACATCTATATTGTTGATTATAAAAATGATAAAGTACATATATATAGCGAGTTGAAATAACAACTATGCACAAGCGTTAGCTGAAATTGGCAATAACAGATTTATGCAGATTTATGATTAAAGGACGAATTATACTAATATTGACTACTATTTCTCTTTCCTTAAACTTATATTCACAGAATGAGCTTATTGTATCAATTGGAAAGACTATACCTTTGTTCAAAGACATTGATAATAAGTTAGATAAAAATTGGATTGGTGGAATTAATTTAGAGAGCTATTATTCACATAAGTTATATAAAGCTTTATTTACAGGAATAGGTTTTGACTACACGAATTGTAGGTTAAATTTCAGTGAATCACAAACTTCTTATAATAGTAATTTTTTTTCTCCATATGTTCATTTGCGTTATAAGTTTTCCATTTTCAATTATATATTCATTTCGCCTAAGTTAAATATAGGTTATTCAATATTGCGGATAGATTCAGATGATTGGATTGACGGACCACATGATAACGGATTCAATTTAACCTCTCAATTTGACTTAGGCATAATCACTAAAAACAAATTAAGCTTTTCATTATATGGGAAATTTAACATTACCTATAGTAGCCTAATCCCATTATTTAAAATATGGATAAATTCATATGATAAGACAATAAAATATTGTTCCATTGGTATTTCAGTTAGTTATTTAATTGACAAATAATGAAAAGCCAACTTCAGCTAACATGCCGGTACCCGCCATGTCCTCCCGCCAGCCTAATCAGGTTGTCACGCCTTTTGCAGTTTGAACAATAAAGATTTTAAATTCTACTCTCATTGATTTGTATAGAGAAATTGTTTAATTTTAACTAATGCAGGCAAAAGTCTCGCCAACCTGGCCATCCCCTAAAGGATCGGCCTCGGCGTGTGCCGGCAAACGTTAGTCCCAATTGAAAATCAGGCTATAACCTTAAAATAAATTTGCATATTTCAGGCTATAACCTTATTTTCGAAGAAATATTTTAAGGGTATAACCTTATGAAAAAGAAGAAACTTATTAGAGAACAACTTGATAAAAAGATTATTAAGTTCAATAATTTGCAGGATTTAGTAGTACCTCCCTCAGGATGGATATATTCAATACGGCAAGGAATAAATATGTCCCTAAGACAACTTGGACAGAGACTTTCAATTACCCCTCAGAGCGTTAAGGAAATTGAAGAAAGGGAAAAGAATGGCACAATTTCTATAAAGGTTTTAAGACAAGTCGCTTCGGCACTTAATATGAAATTTGTATATGGTTTTATACCAGAAGAAAAGACCCTCGAAAAAATGATAGAAGCAAGAGCCGAAAGGCTTGCTAGAATTATAGTTGAAAGAACTTCAGTTCAGATGGGGCTGGAAGAACAGAAAACATCCCCGGAAAGAATTGAAAAAGCTATAAAAGAGAAAACAGAAGAATTGAAAAATGAAATGCCAAAGATGTTATGGGATTAGAACTAGAATATATCAAAGGTCAGACTCCTATTGATGAAGAGTAAAAGGAGGAACTGAAAATTAGAACAATCTCAACAAGGGGTGAACTAGACGAGTTTGAACAAGCAAATATTGAACAAGCCGTAGAATGGAGCCTAAGAAGTAACTTTTCTTGTGAAAAGATTCTTACAGTTGATTTTATCAAGGAGGTACATAGAAGAATGTTTTCGGATGTATGGGCTTGGGCGGGAAAATTCAGAAAAACTAATAAAAATATAGGTGTTGATAAGTACCAAATTGAACAATAACTAAGAAAGCTTCTGGATGATTGCATATTCTGGATTAAAAACAATACATTCCCTGAAGATGAGATAGCAATAAGGTTCAAACATAGATTAGTAAAGATACACCTATTCCCTAATGGAAATGGTCGCCATTCAAGATTATGTGCAGATATATCAATATCAAATGGCCTGAAAAGGAAAGTCTTTACTTGGGGGAATGAAAATCTGTCGGATCAAGGTGAGGTTCGAGACAGATACTTAAATGCTATATACCAGGCTGACCAAGAAAACATTGAACCATTGATTGAATTTGCAAGATCATAACTTCAACTGGGGCTAACATGCGTCAGCCTGTGCAAAAACCTTCCATTTTATGTTGATAACCCTTCCTGATTCAAT
>CAZGOR010000154.1:0-8869 GCA_964527875.1 uncultured Bacteroides sp.
TTACCGTTTTATAATCGCTAAGTCTGATTTACCAGGGCTACATTCTCATCGGCAATAGTAAAATCAATATCCCCCTGAGCCACCAGCATAATCATTACTTCAGAACCTTCCGGAACTTCCCTGATATCAATGGTATCCCCAATCTCATCTGACAAATTTTTTAACCTGGCAGAAAAGGCAGAATGCTGTTCTACATAAATCGTTTTACCTCCCAGTTCAAGGGGATTTCTGATCAATACCTTTTCCAATTCATGCTGACTGAGCTTTTTCCAGTTATCAGGTTTCCTTTGAACAAGAACCTGCCTGGTCTGTCCATGTGGTTCAGTAAAATCAAAAAGTTTTCTTCTTTCTCTTGTAATGGTCAGATTTCTGGCAATCAGGTTACATTCACCATTTATCAGGCAATTGAAATGCTATCCTGCAACATATTTTATTAAAAACCCGGATAATAAATGCAAAGCACAACACTATGACCCATCCCTACATCATATCAAAATCTTCGTTTTAAAGTAAAACAAATCAAATTAATTCCAATCTTGGTATGATCGGTTTCAATCGTAAAAAGTCCAGGAAAGACCAAATTTAAATGCTCTTACAGGCATAGGATAATGAAGGACATGAAAATAGTTTTTCCCTGTAAAACCGGAATTTACATGATCAAATTTTAGAAAGAACCTTGTTCTTTTCAATTTGGCAGTAATAAAGACATCAACATACGGATAATTACCCAGTTCTTTTTCATCCTGATAATAAAACATACCAAAAGAAGGCATATATGAAAGTCCCTTATATTTGGTATAAAACATGAGATCAAAACCCACCTCGGCAGTCAGAACATTTTTTACAACACTGAAAGCAAAAAAGTTTGAAGTATAATAGGAAAGTTGCGGAATCCTGATGACGTTTTTGTCTGTTGGAAGCTGGAATACCAATCGATGAACACTATTAAATGGCCCCAGTACGAAATGTTTATAAACATCAGCGGAAAATATGCTGTTGACCGGATGATGCTGTGCCGGGAGGGTATCAGTGTCAAAATATACCTGATCCGAAATTGTAGACAGGTATCCTTTTAACTTAAATCTAAGCGGTTCATTCTCAATCCCGGCAAATGTAATGATCTCTTTTGTTTTATTAAAATCATTTTCCCATTTGAAATGGTTAGATGCATAATGTTGAATAAAATAATGCGGTTCCATTAATGTTAAAGAACCTCCGATCGTTAGACTGGTTTGTCCTTTACCGCGATGGATAAATTTATCGATCTTTCCGTTCAGCAGCATATCCCCGGAACGGTAACCAGTAAGCCACAATTTGCCTGTAAAGACCCAGTTCCATCCTGTACCAACCGTATGTGCCAGGCTGGCTCCAACATAAATATTATTGTATTGACGTTCCTTTATTTCATGAATCAGGGTATCATATGAGTCGATAAATGTCGTATCCGGTGGTTTATTAAAACTATATTTCACCAGCTCATGAGAAATGAATGCCCTTGCACCAAAATCAAATTTCCTGTAAGGATTTTCATCA
The DNA here is from genome assembly GCA_964527875.1 of uncultured Bacteroides sp. GTDB lineage: Bacteria > Bacteroidota > Bacteroidia > Bacteroidales > SM23-62 > LJUQ01. The sequence goes on from CAZGOR010000154.1 coordinate 1,534, forward strand.
AGCATAATTTGAAGGGTATTCACAATAGATTGTTGAAATGTTGAATCATATGAATAGTTCAGATCAATATAATAGTGTCTGTAAAAAGGAGAAGATGATGATGATATTTTATCCTCGTAAAATCTTTTATTACGATCAAATACCAGTGTGTGGATAATTGATCCGGTTTTTGCAGTTCGCTCACGCACGCTGATTACTCCGGTTACTGACGAGGTATCCTTGTATTCGGTTAATTTTCCTAAACGGTACCTCTGCGTCAACTGTATTCCAATATTACGTATAGATACATTCGCGTCATTCAAGTTTACAGGATACGTTTTTTCGTCTTCATTTGTCTCAATAAAAAGGCTGTCATTCTGCAATCCGCCATTTTCAGACGATCTGAAAGAGTTCATAGCAAAGCTGGCATGTCCGAAATAATTGCCTTTTATATAGGATCCGAAAAATCTGAAATTCCCAATTTTAGCCTTTTGATTTAAATATTGACCCTCAGATGAGCTCAACCTGATATCCATCCCTGCATTTGTATACCTGTTGATATTTTGTGAATGGAGAGCCCGGATCATTTGCTCCCTTTTAAGTCTGTCCTGTCCGGTGGTGGAATATTCAAGTATAGTAAAGGGTTTTCTGATATTGTAATAAACATTGTCTGATGGAAGTACAAGATAAGGTCTGTATGGATTCAAGAAAAGAAATCTGACCTTTTTATCGTTTTCAAAGTACAGATTACTACGTGCATGCAGACCGAGGTTTCCAAGATATGCATTGCAAAAGCTGTATTTCATAACAGGATTGTATATCTGAAATAAAGTCTGCATCGTATCAAGGGTCCAATCCTCCATCCTTGAATAATCATCCACCAACTGCCATGTTCTTACGATTGGCGCGGTCGAATCAGGTCTTTCCGCAACAACAGTATCGCTTCGCACCTGTCCGGATGCCATATTAAACAGGGCAATCAGCAAGATTGAAATACAAATACTCCGCATACCTTAAAGTTAGTATTAATATCCATTAACTTAACCAGATATAAAGAAATAGAGTCACTAAAGAAAGCAATACAAGGTGGAGTCTCCAGTCGGTTATACCTTCAAATCTCGTAATACCACCCGAGTAATTAATAGTTGTTTTTTCAAGTTTTTCAAAGGTTGTTTTTTTTGTAAATGCAGATACTCCAAATAGTATTCCAGTGATCAAAATTTCAGCCCATAATCCCCGATAACCAAAGTTTAAAGTCAGCTTATGATGAAGGATCGGGAATATCTGTTTTCCCATTTCAGGACCAATCAGTTGATCTATCACGAAAATTGTGGCCAAAATAACACCTACTATAACTGAAACGACAGCAGCTTTCATTGTAACCTTTTTACTAATAATCCCAAAGAAAATGGCTGGAAAAACAGGAATAACGAGGTATGCTGAAATGGTTTGAAGGTATTTGTACAAACCCTCTTCATTTTTATACACCAGATAAGCAGCTCCAATTCCCAGGAAAGCCACAATCATGATTATGATCCGGCCTAAAACAACTTGTTTCTTTTCAGAAACATTTGGATGAAATTCAACGATAAAATCTCTTACGAATAAGGTCGAAGCCGAATTCAAAACAGCAATCAACGAGGTTATAAGAGCAGCTATTAATGAAGCCAGTAACAAACCACGAAGTCCGTCCGGGAGCAATTGGTTTAACAAAAGCACGAATGTTTGTTTGGCTTCATCTCCCTGTAAATGATCCGGGAATAAAGCGAAAGCAATCACCCCGGGCAGAGCAAATATGAAAACCGGTAAAAGTTTCAACAAGGTTGCAAACATTGCACCCCAGCGTGAGTGTTTTAAGTCTGGTGCTGCCAGGGCACGTTGAACATTTACCTGGTCAATACCCCAGTAAAAAATCCCGGCATAGAAGGCAGTTGCCAGAATACCCCAGAAAGGATAAACCGGATCATCATAGGGTGCGGTGATAACCATTCTGTCAGGAACTTTCTCCAGGAGTCCACCCCATCCTCCAACTTTGTCAAGGCCTATCAAGCACATGATCGAGGTTCCTGCCAGCATGATGATAACCTGAATAGCATCCGTATAAGCAACTGCTGTAAATCCACCAATGATAGTAAATATGGCAACTACAATGCCAACATAAAATATTGTTATCATTATGTCCCATCCGAGGATACTGTTCAAGACAAGGGCTCCGGCAAACAGCGTGAAAGCAAGTTTAGTCATTACACTGATAAGCAGCATAAGTCCTGAGAAGAAAGTGCGGGCATGTTTATCATAACGAATTTCAAGAAACTCAGGGATTGTATAAATTTTGTTCTTCATATAGTAAGGGAAGAGGATAGCACATGCAAACCCAAGTGTTATGGCTGTAGTTAATTCAACAGAGCCAGCAGAAAGTCCATAACGGTATGAATCGCCCGATAAACCCACCAGGTGTTCAGCTCCAATATTAGTGGCGAAAATTGATGCCCCGATAATTGGCCATTTAATTGACCGTCCTCCAAGGAAGAAGTTTGAACTGTTTTTTCCGGCTTTTTTCAGATATGCCATGTACAGTCCGAATGACAAGCTGACTATAATTATTGTCAATCCAACAATCCAGTCTAAATTGGTCAATGAGAGTTCCATTCTTTCTTTTATACCCTTCGTTGTTGTATTGAAGTTTTAATACGTATCATTTGATAATCCTGGTGTTAAGTTATCATTTTTGACGATTTCAAATTAATTCCATTATCTTTCAATAAAGCAAAGGTACTGTCTTTAATTAATTCCCTTCGATATAATATCCTTTTCCTACAATAAGCCTGCGGAATCCGTGATACGATGCTTTTCTGGTCATGAAAATAATACCCTGCTGAAGGTTCATCTCTTACTGATTCAGGTTTATATGGGCACAAACCGACGTTCGCAGTAATAATTATTTTTCAGCGTTTCTTTAGTATCCCCAACCATTGAAGCAGCTTTAAGAAACACTTCCGGCGCTGTCACTACACTTCCTATCTAAGAAATTTCCAGAATTTTTTCCAGTCGTTCTAAACACTGGATCATTGATCTTACGGTGTGGTAGTTGATTTTCCACGAGTGGCCCATATGAGTCCATATCGGTTCACCACGACGGGTTAGTAAAGGGTACCACTCGCCGACACTTTTGTTGATCACTTTATCAAAAACAAACCTGTGGACATTTTTGTAAGCCACCCAGTATTTTTCATTGTTAAAAATCAGGTAACCATCAAGCAATGCAATCAGTACTTCGGCTTGTTGCCAGAACTCTTTTTCCCGGTCGTAAACTCCTCCTGAATGCGGGCCTTCAACATAAACACCCCCAAATTCCGTATCAATACCATTATCAACTGTATGGTCAAAGATGGTTTTAAGAACCTTTCGGTAATTATCCCGGTTTATTTGCAAAATTTCAAATGCGTGCAACAATAACCAGGCGAATTCGGCATTGTGCCCATAACAGGTATTGTCGGTTGCATTTCCTTTCTGGCCTTCTTCAGAAAACCGATCCCAACCCCAGATTATGTCGAACTTTATTTGTGGGGCAATTGACCAATCTTTTAAAAATTGAGGAATACCAGTTTTATATACAGGATGGATAAAGCGGTAAAGTAAAAGATCAATATCTTCAAGCAATTTACGTTGATGAACATCTTTTCCGGTGCATTCATATAAAGTCGTAAAAGCTTCCATTAAATGCATGTGCACATCAAGTGTCTTACGGTCACCTCCCCGGCTACCGGGCCCGCAGAGCGTCCAGTCGCGGTTGAACATTTCCCAATAACCGCCATACATTGTATCAGTGCAATATTTTTGAACCAAATCAAATGATTTTTCTGCATATTCCCGGCCTCGAGGATCACCGGTAGCCAGTGTATATTCGCTGAGTGAATATATGGCAAAGCTATGGCCATAAATTATCTTCTGATCAATCTTTATATTTCCCTGACGGTCCATCATCCAAAAAAATCCACCATGTTCTTTATCCCACATTTTTTCCAGTAGAAAATCTACGCCATGTTCTGCCAATTCAGCATATTTTCCTTCACCGTAGCCGGCGTGATGAGCCGAGGATAACGTATATATACAACGTGTCTGAGCAATCAGCGATTTTTCATCTTCTCCGGTATCGTTTCCGTGCATATCAAAATGAGTTATGAATCCACCGTTCATTTCGTCTTTCATACGGACGGTCCAGAAGGGTAAAAGCTCTTTAATGAGGTGGTTTTTTACTTCACTTATTAATGCTGTGATTTCTTCCCTTTTCATAGCTTAATCATTGATTGACGTTGTCAATATTTTTGTAAGATCGTTTCAGTAATTAAATGAAAACAGAAACAGATTTAATTTTATTCATCGGACAATCTTTAAGATTGTTCTATATACCTAACCAATGAAGAATTTCCTCATATTTTAAAAAGTCACCGACAATAGCATGTGCGCCAGCCTTTATTAATTTTCTACGTTTGAATTCATTCATACCAAACCGGTTAATTTCATCCGTTGCTACCCCGATAGTTATTCCTCCAGCCTCAACTCCGAGGGCAATCTCAACTTTTCCATCTCCAATAACAACAAGTTCACTTCCAAGCAGGCCCTGATTTTCAATAAGGTTTTTAATCACTGCTTTCTTCGAGCAATCGGGACGCCGATGCGGTGCTCCTGCAACATGCTTAACAAATTGCTTAATCCCAACTAATTCAACTTCACGTTGCACATCAACATCATCAGTGCCACTTGCTATATAAATATCAATACCCTTTTCGTTTAAAGCTTTCAGGCATTCAAGGCTTCCCTTTATTCGATAATCTTCGGGCTTAAGCTCGCCACAACTAAGCTTATCTGTTCTCCTTTGAACCACATCGAGTAAACGTCGGTTATACTCATCTTTATACCACCATGCATCATGTACTTCAGGATTTCTTTCATATTTTTCAACCTGCTCAACGAGCCAGTACATTTGATTAATGGTTTGAATACCGGTTGATTCATCGATAAAATCCCTGATTTTATTCACCAATTCATGATCATCTGGTGCCTCTGCGTTTATCATCTCAATCATTAATGGTTCCATAATTTCCTCCCATCCCTGCCTCAAAGTTGAAATCGTTCCGTCAAAATCAAAAAGTACTGCTTTAACTGGATTTCTTTCTATAATAAGCGGTTTAATGATTTCCAAATAATTTGTCATCGTCTGGCTGTTTCTTCAAATTTATCAATGATTTCCTCTCTGGTAGCGGTTCCAGTCGTGCCGATCTTTTTTATTGTAACTCCTGATGCCAGATTTGCAATTGATATGGATTCAGGACCTGAAGCTCCGGTAGCAAAAGTGCAGCAAAAAGCTGACAGAAAAGTATCACCCGCTCCGCAAATATCGATTGGAGGTATGGCAGAAACAGTAGTAATTTCAGTAATTACCCCGTCTTCGACCCACAAAGCACCACGAGATCCCATTGTAACAATAACAGGCTTGTTATTCCGTTTATTTATCTCTTTCACAGCTTCACAGATCAGGTTTTCGTTGATTTCACCGGGATTTATGCCGGGATTTATTACACTGCAAGCCTCAATTTCATTGGGTTTTACAATAACCCCGGAATAAAGACCTATCCTGTCCCGACTGTCAACAATTACCGGAATTCCGGAATCAGCAATTTCTTTCAGTTTTTTACGTATCTTTTCTGTAACGATACCGTAATAAATCTGGTCAACTACCGCAATCACATCGACTTTCCCGGAAACATTTTCAAGAGCTGTGATAACGCTGGCTTCTTCTTCAGGAATAAGTTCAGAATAATTCTGAAAATCAAGACGTGGATCTTCATACTCAACTTCAGAAATTCCTTTACGGATGGGTTTACAATAAGCCGGAGTAACCCTCCCCTCTGAAATAATCAAATCATCGGTCTTGACATTATTATCTGTTAGTGCTTTGATGAAAAGTTCTCCACGCCAATCATTACCAATCATAGTTATCATTGTAACATATGCAGGTTGCAGTGCACTTAAATTGGCGGCAACATTAGCACCACCTCCACCTGAATATCGTTCTTTTACAATAGGCAAAGGAAAATGAGGGGTTTCGCGTGAAAGTTCACTCCTTGTCATATCTGCCTCCCAATAAATATCAAGTGCACCATCTCCAATGATCGCGACTCTGACATTATGAATTCTGTCGAGTATCTCAATAAGCCAGTCTTTCAATAGCCTGAATGAACTGTATTTATGGTTGTCCATAAATGATTACTAATCAAAGTTCCCTTGTTAATAATTTTTTTGAAAATGCGACAAACAGATATATATAATATTTTTTGATTCAAATAGCTGTATTTGTGTTAGTTACATGACTAAAAATATAATACAACCAAAAATTACGAAAAAAATTAGAAAAATTTCAAATATGATTCAATTACTTAGCTTTTTCAATCGCACAACGCTTAACAATTTAACAAATAAGTATGTCAGTATTTCCTGTCATACATAAATAATAAAATAGCCTTAACTTTACAACATACTTATATCTCAATGACATCATGAAAAACTTAAAGAGCATCATTTTCATTCTGGTCTTCATGCTCATTATACAAACCGGTTGCCAACATGAGAAGAGACCATTGATACTTATTTCCAAAGCGAATGGAACCGTTTTTCAGGAATGGTTTTCACAGACAGGCTATGAATTGGATTTAATAAATATGTACCGGGTCAGGCCGGATTCGATTGATTATTTTCTTTCAGAATCCTCCGGTATTGTTCTCTCCGGTGGTCCCGATGTTAATCCGGCATTATATGGTAAAGGGGATGAAATCGAAAAATGCGAGGACATTGATTATCGGCGTGACACACTGGAAATCAGGATGATTCGGTATGCCATGGCGGAAAAGATTCCACTTTTATGCATTTGCAGGGGACTTCAGATCTTGAACGTATCAAATCAGGGAACATTGATACCTGACATTGCGACTGATTATGATACGATCATCAGGCATCGTGGTAAGCAAAGCATGCATTGGGTAGATGTAGTTGAAGGATCAATGTTACATAGAATTACACAGACCATTGGGGATTCGGTTAACAGTTCTCATCACCAGGCTGTAAAGGAGATTGCATCATCTTTCAGATCTGTTGCTTTTGCAAAGGACGGATTGGTTGAAGCGATAACGTTAGCCGACACATCAGTTCATCCTTTCATTCTTGGTGTTCAGTGGCATCCGGAGCGGATGAGTTTTGAAAATCCTTTAGCCGGGCGGATTGCCGAATGTTTTATTCAGGAAGTCAGGAAATTCCACAAACAGAAATAATATTCACGTTTTAAAAAGAAGAGACTGTCTAA
>CAZGOR010000155.1:0-6884 GCA_964527875.1 uncultured Bacteroides sp.
ACCATTAGTAATTCATCAAAGCTCAGGTAATCATCTCCATCGGTATCGAGAGAATGAAATTTTTCAGACATCTCTATTAAAGAAAGGCGTTCGCTTGATTGAAAGGAAGAGAGGTAAAGTGACAATTCCCTGCGCGGTACAGCTTCCTTATTCATAAGCATATCGATCAGTTCCTCTTCACTCAAGGCAACACCATGGTCATCTACAAATGAATCCGGAGGGGTATCCCGTTCATCATCCATAAAGTTTGGTACACCATCATCGTCATCATCATAAGGACACCCAAGGGTATCAACCTCAACACCAGCTGGTGTTTTCGGACAATCATCGGTGGCATCGATCACTCCATCACCATCCTCATCTTCAAACATGGTGTAATCATAATCATCCAGTTCAGCAAACATCAATTCCTCAACGATAACTTTAGGTTCAGAGAACAGATCGAGATGCATCGTGAGATAAGTAAAGGAAAAATGATCGTTTCGCTTATCGCCGGTTATTCCTTCACCCGGCCAGCTTACATTATCAATCAGGTCTGTAAAAGTAAAATGAAAGGAGGTCGCCAGTCGCATTTTAACACGTTCACCAACACGAAAATCAAACCCTAAATCCAAAGGAACCGCAAATGTGTTCTGACTGTAGTTACCCAGTCCATATAAATCCTGCTCCCTGAGGTCTGTCTCAAAATTCCAGTCACGATAAAGAACCTTGTTCGGCATGATATTTTTGGATGATTCGTCAATATTCCTGATCGAACCATCAGACCAATAGTAATATTTATTACCCTCAGCATCAAACAGATCACCTTTTGAACTAAAAGTTATATTTTCAATACCTGCTGAGAAAAAGGGTCTGAAAACCAGTTGATCATTTTTGAAAAGATGACCAAAATTATATTCCATATTAACCCCGAAAGTAATAATATTTGACCTGAAATTCAGGTTTCTGTCAGGGTCTTCATATGACCTTTCATTTCCTGTCAGATTACCTGTCAGAAAGAAAAAGTTGCCGAGGAAATATCGTTGCCTGTCAATAGAGGTCGAAACATTCACTTTGAAGGCATAATTACCGATCATGGGATTAAAAAAGCTATTTCTGACATCCCCGTAGAAGTTTATGATTCCTGCACCAAATCCGATAACGGGCTTATATACAGGATTTTCGAAAATGATTTCCTTTCTCAGAAGTGAGTCAATATCTTCCTCCTGCGCATAGGCAAGGTCAGCAAAGAAAACCAGGAGGAAACCTGTAAAAATCAGCCGGTTAATCTTTAATGAAAGAGTCATCATATAACATTTATATGCCAATTATTCAGCACCAGGAATTTATAACCTATATAAGTGATTTACACCCTTCAATCCCCAGGCTAAAGCCTTGACTGCCCAACTGATGTATATCAGGCGAAGGTTATATACCTACTCTCTTCACCGCTCCATCTCTCTCCCTTTCTCCCTCTCTTCTTCTAATTCCTCCCGATCAGCCGCCAGGCTTCTGCTACTTCAATCCTCTTTCCATTCCGATAGGCCACGATAAAAGCTCCCGAAATCTTTTTTCTGTTTACAACCATCTCCCTGAAGTTATTTGCGCCACTATAAGTTGGAAAGGATCCTATGGTGAATTTATACCATCCGTCATGATATTCTATTTTCACGGGCCTTTCAAAATTATACTTCTTATAGATGCTCACCGGATCAACAAGTCTGTGTGCCGCAGCAAGCTGTACCCGGTAATAAATCCCTGATTCAACCGGCAGGAGGAGAGTTGGTGGAATATCACTATATTTTTTCTCAGGTTCACGGGTCAAAGGCTGCGTTTCTGTCATATCCGCAACCTGTTTAGTTGGTGTCACCATGGTTGTTTCCATTTCAATCCCTTCAGATGTTTCTTTTTGGGGTGGTGGAGGCGGTGGCGGTTCTCCGCTTTGAACAGATGTGAGGAACTGTTCTATATTATTCGTATCCAAATTACTCAGATCGATGTCTTTCTGAACAACATCAATAACAATATTCCTTCCTTCGTAAATATATGACAGCTGACCTGAGATAGAAAGATCATTGATTGATTTGCCGGATGACGGAATCAGGCGGTAGGAGATGACGAAACCGGATTCCGGTGGCAGATTCATCCATACAAATTTTGCCAATCCATCCTTATAGGTAAATATCCCATCTTTTGAATCCATAATCTTCGCATCAAAATCATTCGAGATATGTTCCTCAATCTTTGCAAACTTGTTCATATTTTTTTTATAAACCAGCAACCTGACAATAATATCATTGCCTGTTGTTGTCTTGAAAGGTGTCTGGCGATAACAGGAAATATCATATCCTGATTCAAGAGCAGTTTTTTCTGCTGTCAGTACTTCTTCAAACTTCGAAATATCAACCCGCATATTTTCCGTAACCGACGATGATGGTTGTATCATAACAGGATCAGAATCTATATTCACAGCATTCCTTTCATTATTCTCAACAAAGGAGAACTCTCCGGGAATAGTGAACTGGCCTTTTAATCTTTCATAAACACTAACCCTGTAAGCTATATTAATCTTTTCTTCTGCCGGTAATTTCAACCATATGAACCTGACCCTCTGGTTATCGAAGCTGAAATCGGCTGTTCCGGAATTTACGGGTGCAGCCGTAAGTCCAAAAGGTAATTCCTGTTGAAACCGGGAAAACTCCTCAAGATCGCCCTTGCTGATCATGATATTGACATCAAAATCTTCACCGGCTTTGACTTCTTCCGGAATTTCCATATCAACGGATACTGATGTTTGCGGATAAAGCATTCCTGTCAAAACAAAGCTCAAACCAAGAATAGGAATAAATTTCTTAATCATTAGATTTACAATATTTTGCTGATTAGTTTTGTAAATATCAACATTTTTTAACAAGAAATCAAAAGAATGAATTAACAAGATATGTACTAGAAGTTCGGACTAAGCAGATATTTTGAATAGAATTCGTCGATATGTTCCACAGCTTCATCAGCTGTATCAACAAGTGTGAACAGATCCAAATCTTCCGGACTAATATGATGTTCCCGTTCCAACATAACTTCCCGAATCCAGTCAATAAGGCCTGTCCAATAACTTTTCCCTACCAGAACGATCGGGAACCGTCCAATTTTTTCCGTTTGAATAAGTGTAATGGCTTCAAACAATTCATCAAAAGTTCCAAATCCACCCGGCAGCGCAATAAATCCCTGGGCATATTTCATAAACATGACTTTCCTGACAAAAAAATGATCAAAAGTGATCAGTTTATCCGGATCAATAAACAGATTGGCTTCCTGTTCAAGGGGAAGGGCAATATTGATCCCGACCGATCGTCCTTTTCCTCTCCTGGCGCCCATATTGGCAGCTTCCATAATACCAGGCCCTCCACCTGTAATAACACCATAACCATGCTGGGTAAGTTTATAAGCAATCTCTTCTGCCAGTTTAAAATATTCTTTATCGGGTCCTACACGGGCTGATCCGAAGATTGACACGCAGGGACCGATCCTGGCAAGCTTTTCAAAACCTTCAACAAATTCCGACATAATCTTGAAAATTCTCCATGAATCATAAGTCTGGATTTCATTCCAGTCTCTTTTCTTAAAGGCTTCTTTTATTTTATCTTCTGTCTTTTTCATCGTTTATATTATATTGTACAGGTCAATTTGATTTGTGATGCTAAGATATAAAACTAACCGGCTGCAAATGAATGATCAAAGAAATTAACAAATCCAATGTTCAATTTTTAAGCTCTTTTTTCAGAAATTGTCCTGTATAGCTATCGCCGCAAAGGATAATTTCTTCCGGTGTTCCCTGGCAGATCAGTTCTCCTCCCCTGAGCCCCCCTTCCTTTCCAAGATCGATAATATAATCTGCATATTTGACCACATCCATATTATGTTCAATAACAATAACAGTATTACCTCTGTCTACAAGTTTATTCAGCACGCTCAATAACACACGGATATCCTCAAAATGCAATCCTGTTGTTGGTTCATCAAGTATATACAGGGTTTTACCCGTATCTTTCCTGGCCAGTTCTGCGGCCAGTTTTACACGCTGAGACTCACCACCTGAAAGTGTTGTTGATGGCTGACCCAGGGTGATATATCCAAGTCCCACATCCTGCATGGTTTTTAATTTCCTGGCAATGGAAGGGACATGGATAAAGAATTCCAATGCTTTATTGATCGTAAAGTTGAGAACGTCACTGATTGAACAACCCCTGTATTTAACTTCAAGCGTTTCCCTGTTATAACGCTTACCGTTACATGATTTACATTCCACATAAACATCAGGGAGGAAGTTCATTTCAATTGTCTGAATTCCGGCTCCCTTGCATTCTTCACATCTTCCACCGGCAACATTAAATGAGAACCGGCCGGCTTTGTAGCCGCGTATCTTTGCTTCAGGAGTTTGTTCAAAAAGCTTTCTGATATCAGAAAATACTCCTGTATATGTTGCCGGATTAGACCTGGGTGTACGTCCAATAGGAGATTGGTTCACCTCGATAACTTTATCGAGATACTCAGCACCAATAATAGAATCATAGTGCAATGGCTCTTTCAATGAACGGTACAAATGTCTGCTGAGAATAGGATGAAGGGTATCATTTACCAGGGTTGATTTACCACTCCCGGATACACCTGTAACACAGATAAAAAGTCCCAGCGGAAAAACAACAGAAATGTCTTTAAGATTATTCCCTCTGGCACCGGTAAGGATTAGCTGCTGTCCATTACCCTGACGACGCTTCTCGGGGACGTTAATAACTTTTTGTCTGCTCAGGTATAATCCCGTAAGTGTTCCGGAAACTTTAATATTTTCTGGTGTTCCTGCAGCAACAACACCGCCTCCATGCCTGCCTGCCATTGGTCCCATATCTACGATATGATCTGCTGACTGGATCATTTCCTTGTCATGTTCCACTACGATGATTGAATTACCGCTGTCCCGAAGATCTTTTAATGCACGGATCAATTTGAGGTTATCTCTTTGATGAAGACCGATACTGGGTTCATCAAGGATATAAAGAACATTCACAAGCTGTGAACCGATCTGTGTCGCCAGTCTGATCCGTTGACTCTCGCCACCGGAAAGGCTTCCGGCATTTCTGTTCAGAGAAATATAGTCCAGTCCGACATCTATTAAAAACCTGAGCCGGTTTTTTAATTCTTTCAAAATCTCTGATGCGATAATCTTTTGACGGTCTGACAGTTGTGTGTCAAGTTTGTCGAACCATTGATAAAGCTCAATGATATCCATAAAGGCCAGTTCAGCAATATTTTTCCCATTAATCCTGAAGTGTAAAGCCTCCTTATGTAATCTCGCACCCTTGCATTCAGGACATACAACTTTTTTAATAAACTGATCTGTTGAGGATTCATTTTTTCTGGTATAATTTTCATACTGGTAGGCTGTCTGGATATAATTAACAATTCCATCAAAACTCAAAAAATAATTGGATGTTCTACCCAGAGGAGTATTCCGGAGTTTGAAGGATTCTTCCGATCCATATAATATCTTATTCATTGCTTCCTCCGGTATATTTATGATGGGAGTGTCGAGTGTGAAGTTATATTTTGTTGCAATGGCATCTAACTGCCAAAAGATCAGGGCATTTCTGTATGGTCCAAGTGGTTCGATTCCGCCTGAGCGTATGCTCCTGTTGGGATTCGGGATAATCTTTGATATATCAACTTCATTAATTTCACCAAGGCCATTACATTTAGGGCAGGCTCCCCGGGGAGAATTGAATGAGAAGGTATGAGGAGCAGGTTCATCATATGAGATCCCGCTGGCAGGACACATCAGATGCCTGCTATAATAGACAATCTCATCCGATTCAGTATTCAGCAGCATCATCGTCCCTTTGCCCTGGTCAAGCGCAGTTCTGACAGAATCAGCCAGTCTTTTTGGGTCTTCCCCAACGGTTAACCTGTCAACAACAACTTCAATATTGTGGGTTTTATACCTGTCAACCCTTAATCCGTGAACCAGCTCGGTTACCTCTCCGTCAATTCGGGCATATAGAAATCCCTTCCTGTGATATTGCTCGAATAATTCCCTGTAATGACCTTTCCTTCCTTTTACAAGCGGAGATAAAATCATGATCTTTTTACCATGAAACCTCTCACTGGTCAACCTGATAATCTGATCATCTGTATATCTGACCATTTTATCACCTGTCATCCAGGAATATGCGTCAGCAATCCTTGCATATAAAAGTCTGAGGAAATCATAAATCTCCGTGATTGTGCCAACAGTAGACCGCGGATTTTTAGATGTTGTTCTTTGCTCAATAGCTATCACCGGACTAAGACCCGTGATCTTGTCAACATCGGGACGCTCCATATTTCCCAGAAATTGCCGGGCATATGCAGACATTGTTTCAAGATATCTTCGTTGTCCCTCTGCATAAATTGTGTCAAAAGCCAATGACGATTTTCCACTGCCACTCAAACCTGTAATCACGGTCAACCTGTTGCGCGGGATCTCTACATCAATATTCTTAAGATTGTGAACCCGTGCCCCCAATATCCGGATATATTTGTCATCTTCAAGAAATTCACTGTATATTACCTTCTTCTTCAAGATCAACCGATTTTATAAATTAAGGTTTGATGCGGACTTACTGATAAATTGCCTGATTTAACGTGAGTTCAATATATATTATTTGAACATTGGAATAGCGTAATGTCGGAATAATGGAATAGCGGAATTTTGGAATAATGGAATAGTGGGTCTAATAATTATGTTTCTCCATTCTTCCATTATTCATTTTTTACATTATTCCATTCTCTCATATTCTCACACACTCCCTAAATTCATACACCCTAATATACCAATTTACCAATTTACCATTTTACCAATTTACCAATTCACC
>CAZGOR010000155.1:6894-8846 GCA_964527875.1 uncultured Bacteroides sp.
ATTCCATTCTTCCCGGTTCTGAATTCCTTGCCGGCCTGATTCCATCTCTCGGAATCTCTATATAATAAGTTCTTCCCCCGGTATTCACAAGTTTGTTATTTCTCAGCCATGGATTGAATAATTTCAGTATCTTATAGTTAACATTATATTTTGATGCAAAGTCTGCAAAATCATCAACAGATCCATCTATAGTCACCTCATATACAGGGATCTGAGCATACAGATCTCCCGTTTCAACATGAAAACCATATTTTTCCGGATCAGAGATAATCAGTTTGAGAGCCAGTAATCTGTATATGTATCTGCCCGTTTCCTCATTCAGTAACAAGTCATAATAATAATCCATTTTCTGGCGATTGATCTGCTCGTCCAGCCCGGCCCGCCCCATATTGTAGCTGGCTGCCGCCATTGTCCATGAACCGTAACGCTGATAAGACTCTTTAAGAAACCTGCAAGCTGCCTGCGTTGACTTTCCAATATGATACCTTTCATCCACTTCATGATTGACTTCCAGTCCGTTTTCTCTGGCTGCATCACTCACAAACTGCCAGAATCCAACGGCCTGGCGGGGAGAAACCGCATGAGTCAGATCACTTTCTGCAACCGGAATATAAACCATATCTTCCGGCATTCCATTTTTTACCAGGATTGATTTAATTTGCGGAAAGTACCTGTTTGCCCTTTTTATCAGCAACATGGTATGCGACTGCCAGTAAACATTGATGAGTAATTCCTGATCAAGGCTTTCCCTCACATCAAAAAAATCAAGCGGTACTCTTTCGCCTGCGAAATATAGTTCTTCTGGTAATTCAACAGGATATACAGTATATTCTTCTTCATCCGTTGCCTCATCCGGTCCGTTAATCGCAACTTCCCTGTCAGCAAAAACAAAAACGAAAAACAATAACATAAAAGATATTATAACAATAAAACCAAAAATCAAACGCCTGGTTCGGATAGAGTTACTTTTCATAATGTAATATTCTTATTATCAACTGTATTAATATCTCAACCAGCGGGTGAAGTTCATTCAGAAATTTACAAAATTAGCTTTTTTTAACTAAAATCGGAGGGGTTGTAAATCAACAAATCAGAAATAATAGCTTATTCCCGTAAAAATTCCCATTGAATAAGGGTGTGAATTGATTGATGAAGATATGTTAATTGAATTGAGATAATACCTGAAAGTCGGTTCAAAATTTATATTCAGCCTTTTTGAAATGGCATAATCGACACCAAAACCAATGATACTGCTATAGTTAACAGTTTTTATATCAGTTGTTTTACCTATTTTTTCCTTTGTGCCGTCTTCCTGGAAATATACGTTGCTGCCAACCAGGAAGTTTGTACTCATACCACCCAGTAAATTAAATCCGAGCTTTCTGTCTATCAATTTGTACCTGAGGATCATCGGTATTTCCAGGTATTCAAAGTTCTGGATAATCTCGCCTCCAAAAACACGGACATTCAACTCTCTAACAATACCATAGGTAGATATCCCATCCCAACTATCACCTGAATTTGTAGTGTAATCAAACGGACCATTACTCACTACATCAATAGTACCAGAGGAATTAGAAACTGAATTAAACTTGTATGCATAAGATAATCCGGCCGGAGCCAGATTCTCATAATAATAACCATGGTCGACCGACAATCCAAGTTTCGAATAATAAATTCCCGATTGGATTGAAAGTCTCCTGGTTGGAAGATAGTTTACATTCACTCCACCTGCATATGCAATCATTCCGGACTCAATCTGATCGTAATTGCTACCTGAGTTCAAAGCGCTTTCTTCCATCCCCAGGTTTCGGTAACTAAACAGAGGGGAAAGCTGTGTACCTATGGCCCATTTGTTATCAATATCATTTCTATCAGCAGGTATTTCCTGAACATATAACTCATCCCATTCCGATCCGGCCGGAGATTCATATACAGGAAGATCAGAAGAC
>CAZGOR010000156.1:0-8683 GCA_964527875.1 uncultured Bacteroides sp.
TCTGTGAAAACTCTGTGGACTCTGTGGTTTATACTACTTTTTAGACAGCCTCTAAATCGATGAATTAATCCACTGAGTAAAACAAATTATTATGAAAGTCAACAACATACTTGAAACAATTGGGAATACTCCTCATATCAGAATAAATCGTCTTTATCCATCTGATTATGAAGTATGGGTGAAGCTGGAAAAATTCAATCCGGGTGGAAGCATCAAAGACCGTATTGCATTGTCGATGGTTGAGGAGGCCGAAGATAAAGGATTACTGACAAAGGGATCGGTAATCATTGAACCGACTTCAGGTAATACAGGTATTGGCTTAGCCATGGTTGCGGCTGTGAAACAATACAGCGTTGTTTTAGTTATGCCTGAATCATTATCGGTTGAGCGGCGCAGGATCATGGCAGCCTATGGCGCCAGGTTTGAACTTACTCCCCGGGAAAATGGAATGAAAGGAGCCATCGACAGGGCGCACGAATTGTTACAGGAAATCCCTGGTTCGTGGATGCCCTCGCAATTCGATAATGAGGCTAATATTGATATACATCGCCGTACAACTGCACAGGAGATTATTCAGGATTTTCAGGATGGGATTGATTTTTTAATTGCCGGTGTCGGGACAGGTGGTCATATAAGTGGTTGTTCAGAGATCCTTAAAAAGCAATTTCCTGATATGAAAACATTTGCTGTGGAACCTGCCCTTTCACCTGTCATCAGCGGTGGTGAGCCTGGTTCCCATCCGCTTCAGGGTATCGGTGCCGGCTTTGTTCCGGAGAACCTGAAAACTGAAATGCTTGACGGCACAATACAGGTAACAAAAGAGGAAGCATATGATTTTACCCGTAAAGCAGCCAGTATGGAAGGAATATTCGCAGGCATCTCTTCGGGTGCCACAATGGCTGCTATCGCTAAAAAACTCCCGGATCTGCCTTACGGATCAAAAATTCTTGGTTTTAATTATGATACCGGTGAAAGATATCTGTCGGTTGAAGAATTGTTTTAACTTAGAAGGGTTAAGTCCTTTCATCATTCATGATACAGGTCACCTCTAAAATTGATTAAGATGAAAATAGCAATCGATTTTGACGGGACAATCGTTGAATATAAATATCCCGATATTGGTAAGGAAAAATTATTTGCTTTTGAAACCCTTCGTGAATTGCAAAAGCAGAAACATCAGCTGATATTATGGACAGTCAGAACCGGCAAAGAACTTGATGATGCCGTTCAGTTTTGCAGGGAAAGAGGTATTGACTTCTATGCGGTGAACAGGAATTATCCTGAGGAGATTTATGATGAAACCACGGCAAGGAAAATTTATGCCGATATTTATATAGATGACAGGAACATCGGTGGACTTCCCGGCTGGGGCGAAATATGGCAAATGATCAATCCACAGGAATCCGGTCAGCAGACAGAGCTGAAAAAAATTCCAAAAAGAAAATGGTCTTTTTTGGGATTGTTTGGAGGTAAAAAATAAAAACTATTCCATACAATGATTCTATGTAATCAAATATTTAAACAAAAAACAGGTCATTGGATTACTTTTATTATCCTTTACCTCTTCTTCGTCATCATTTCAGGTGGGTGTGCAATCAATAATAAACGGAGTAAAGATGTTCCTGCCGATTCTTCAGAAGTCAGCAAGACTGCCTCAGGTAAAATACGAATCATTGAACCTGAAATAAATCAACAATTCAAAAGGGGTGAAATTATCGATATTGTTGTGGAAAGTTTAAGTCATATACCGATGGTTGATTCTGTCATTTTTTACAGCCAGGGAGCTAAAATTGGAATATCTTACAATGAACCTTTCAGGAGTCAGTGGGATTCAAAAGGGTGCAGAACAGGTCAGAATAAAGCGCGAGCTGTGGCTTATTATTCAAACCTGACAACAAGTTCAGCCAATGTTTCTTTTGTGATTTTATCCGGTGTTGAGCCTGATATGCTATCTTATGAAATAACAAATCAATATCCCCATGATATCAAGGCATATACACAGGGACTGGTTTTTGAAGATGGATACCTTTATGAAGGAACAGGCCAGTATCATGAATCTTCATTACGGAAGATCAATATTCAAACCGGTGAACCGGTAAGAATTTTAAATCTTCCCGGAGATATATTCGGTGAGGGGATTACCATTTACAATGACAAACTTTTTCAGCTCACTTATAAATCACAGGTTGGATTCGTTTATGATAAAGAATCTTTTACACGGCTTCAGAAGGTATATTATCAGAACAAGGAAGGGTGGGGTTTAACGACCGACGGATCTCATCTGATCATGAGTGATGGTTCTCACATGATTTATTTCATGGATCCTGAGTATTTTACCGAAGTGGACAGGATTGAGGTTTACGATAACAAAGGTCCTGTTAGCAGGTTGAACGAGCTTGAATACATCAACGGTAAAATATTTGCTAATATTTATGGAACCCATGAAATTGTCGTTATTGAACAGGAAACCGGCATTGTTCTTGGGCGTATGAATTTCATGGGTATCCTGTCGGAAAAGGACCGGCATAACCGGATTGATGTTTTTAATGGGATTGCCTGTGATCCTGTTAATCAAAGGATTTATGTTACAGGAAAGTACTGGCCGAAGTTATTTGAAATCAAATTACTCAGCGAACTTTAACTGACCTTTAAACCTGAGATCACCTGTACACTCTTTGGTATGATTTTGAATTCCATGGGTGTATGTCCAAGTGACTCACCATCGGTTTCAAGATGGATCCTGCTGTCAGAGTTAATGATGATTGATTTGCCTGTATATGTTTCTACTTTCGGGTGATGGATTATTCTTCCATTGTAAAGTTTTCTGAGGCTCATGATTACATCGGGTTTGCTGATTTTCTTTATGATTGTCAGATCGAATAATCCATCATCAGCAATTGCTCCGGGAACCTGCATCATGCCACCGCCGTTATATTTCCCGATTCCGATATTCATGCTAAATATTTGGTTCTCATAATTCTGACCGTCAATAGATATTAAAGCGTTCACATACCGGTAGTTTAACAGGCTTGTGAATATATTAGCAAAATAGAGTAGTGGCCCTCCTTTGCCTTTCTCTTTGAGCTGATTTGCTTTTTTTGTGACAACTGCATCAAATCCAAGTCCCGCGATGTTTATAAAATATCTGTCTTCCTTATTACCATTAATTTGATACCTGACTATTCCGGCATCCTGCACGAAGGTCCTGCATTCTTTAATAGTAAGAACAGCCTGTTCGTAATCTCCCGGAATATTGAGCATTCTTCCCCAGTCATTCCCTGTTCCAACAGTAATCATTCCAAGTATAATGCCTGTGGTAGGGTATTTTGATTGCAGAAAAAGGCCGTTGATCACTTCATTCAATGTGCCGTCACCCCCGACAACAATAATTTTTGTAAAACCGGCTTCAATGTTTTTTCTGGCGATTTCGATGGCATGCCGGGGTCGTTCTGTAAATATCGGTTGAAAATCAAATTCATGCCTGATAAGGATTGAGGATATACTGTGCCAGTCCCGCTCACCTTTTCGTATTCCGGCGTTTGGATTGATAATAACTAACCAATCGGCTCGGTTTTTCATATTGATCATTCCAGACGGATATATTAAATTAACGTGAATTCGATATAAACTTAAAATTAATTAATTTAATTTAAGTTCATTAAATATTATGTGATTGGAATCCCGACAAGTCGGGACTGGAATATTGTTTTTTTCAGATACGCTATTCCTAAATATTCCATTCTTCCATCATTCCATTCTTCCATGTACCCCCGAATTATTAAAGAATTATTCATATTTGAGCACTTTTAATCATATTTTTATGTTGAACGGAGGTTAAATTGACTTTATAAATATCTGAAAAAAATTTAAAGTTGTTAATAATATGTTCAAAAAAGCGGATTAAATGTTTACAATAAGATTTTACTTAAAAAATTTGTTTGGAGGAGAAGTTCGTAAATTTGAAATCCACAATCATGTATAATTGTCATAAAATTTAAATTAATGGGTAAAGTCATTGCATTGGCAAATCAAAAAGGGGGAGTTGGTAAAACAACGACTGCCATCAATCTTGCTGCAAGCCTGGCAGTATTGGAAAAAAAAGTGTTGATTATTGATGCGGATCCTCAGGCAAATGCAACTTCGGGCATCGGTTTCGACACAAAAAACATTAAAACAACAATTTATGAGTGTCTGATTGACGAGATGGATCCGAAAAATGTCGTTCTGACTTCAGAGATAGAGGGTCTTGACCTGTTGCCTTCAAGCATTGATCTTGTTGGTGCAGAGATTGAAATGCTCAATCTTCCAAGCAGGGAAAAAGCACTTAAAAAAGTTGTTGAGCAGATAAAGGATGATTATGATTATGTGTTAATCGATTGCTCTCCTTCTCTTGGATTAATTACCGTGAATGCTTTGACAGCCGGAGATTCTGTGATCATTCCGGTACAATGTGAATACTTCGCTCTTGAAGGGCTTGGCAAATTATTGAATACAATAAAAATAATCCAGAACAGGTTGAATCAGGAGCTGGCAATTGAAGGATTCCTGCTTACCATGTACGATCCCAGGCTCAGGTTATCCAACCAGGTGGTTGAGGAAGTCAGGAAACATTTTCAGCAAATGGTGTTTGATACAATTATCCAGAGAAATGTCAAACTTGGGGAAGCTCCCAGCTTTGGCAAGCCTGCAATCCTGTACGATGCCGACAGCAAAGGCAGTATAAATCACCTGAATCTGGCCCGTGAACTCCTGCAAAAAAATGGTCAGACAAAGATAAAAGACGCTGAAAAAATTATTGCTTAATACATCATAAAATGGTCAGGAAGAATGCATTAGGAAGAGGTTTGGGTGCATTGATCGAAGATGCTGAATTACCAAGAATCGGCGTTTCAGTCATCAATGAAATTGACATTGATATGATAGAAGTTAATCCTTTCCAGCCCAGGAAAAACTTTAATGAAGAATCTCTGGAGGAACTGGCATCTTCTATCAGGGAAATCGGCATCATCCAGCCTATTACTGTCAGAAAGCTGGATGAAAGCAAATTTCAGCTGATCACGGGTGAAAGGAGATATAAAGCTGCCATGCTGGCAGGCCTTTCTACCATTCCTGCATATGTACGGACAGCGAATGATCAGAATATGCTGGAAATGTCACTTGTTGAAAATATCCAGCGTGAAGATCTTGATGCAATGGAGGTTGCGATCAGCTACCACCGATTAATCGAAGAGTGTAATCTTACACAGGAAAACCTGAGCAGCAGGGTGGGCAAGAAAAGATCGACCATTACAAATTACCTGAGATTATTAAAATTACCCGCAGAAATACAGCTCGGTTTAAGGGATAAAATCATCTCCATGGGGCACGCACGTGCAATAATAAATATACCTGATCCGGAAACACAACTCGATATTTTCAGGTCTATCATAAAAAATGACCTTTCTGTCAGGAAGATTGAAGATATTGTACGAAAACTTGAAAACAACTCCACTAAAACCAAAAAAACCAAAAAGGAAGAAGTCAGCCCAAAAGAATATATGGAACTCCAAAAACAGTTGGTTGATTTCTTTCAGACGGAAGTGGAATTAAAACGCAGCAATAACGGTAAGGGTAAAATCGTTATTCCTTTTAAATCTGACGAGGATCTGGAAAGGATTCTGTTTATATTTGATAACCTGAAATCCTGACAAAGGATTTTTACCTCACATCAAACTGGTTTGAATCTAATTTACCGATCTGTTGCGGTGCTTTCGCTTTGTATTGCTTGTCTAACTGGATTTACCCAGGATAGGGATACCCTGCTTATCATTACCTCTGATGATACCACCACGACAACCACTTCGGGAAAAGACAGTATCTTTATTGCTGAACATTCACCACGTAAAGCTTCAATCTATTCTGCTGTATTACCTGGATTGGGCCAGATATATAACCGGAAATATTGGAAAGTCCCAATTGTCTATGCAGGTCTTGGAGGATTGACTTACGGAGTGATTTATAATGCAGATAAGTATCAGTTTTATAAAGACATATACAAACATATGCTGGATAATAATCTGGATGAGTGGGAAGGTTATACCAAACTGCAGGCAGAGGCCTATAAAGATTTTCACCGGCGTTACAGGGACCTTTTCGCTATTGTTACAGTAGGATTCTATATCTTACAAATCGTTGATGCAAATGTTGATGCAAATCTTATAGATTATGATATCAGTGAAGATCTGGGAATGGTGATCAATCCCGTTTTTATGCCCTCCGTGGGGAAAAATTATTCTGTTGGTCTCAGGTGTTGTCTAAATTTTTAGATTTCACTTACTTTGTTCACTTAAAGCTCTTATCCCATGACATTAAGAAATAAGTTGATTATCCTGTTTTTATTGATTAACTCATTAATTGTCAAAGGATTCACTGCTGACAAAGATTCAAGTTATGCAGAAAACATGATCGATGCGGATACGGACAGCAGCTGGATCGATTATATCCAATCAGGATTTGAAAGTAATCTCGACAGCCTTTTGAACCTGTGGTATGTTAGAAACAGCCTTGACAATGATTATCAATCGGAGGATTATTTAATAGCAGATACCATCTTCCCTGTATTTTCAGATTCGATTTATATTGACAGATTGGGAAGGATACCGGCATTGATTGATCTATCTTATAACAGGCATGTCAGAAGTTTTATAGAGCTCTACACAACAAGGCGCCGGGAACTGGTTGGAATTCTCCTGGGACTCTCGGAATACTATTTCCCGATTTTCGAAGAGATTTTTGCTTTTTATGATATTCCACTGGAATTGAAATATTGTTCAATTATTGAATCGGCCCTGAATCCTAGAGCAGTATCAAGGGCTGGAGCAACAGGTATTTGGCAGTTCATGTATGGAACAGGCAGAATGTATGATCTTACCATTAATTCGCTGGTGGATGAACGTCGTGATCCAATGAAATCCACCCATGCTGCAGCACAGTTTATGCAGGATCTGTATCGTATCTATGGTGACTGGCTCCTTGTCATTGCTGCCTATAATTGCGGTCCCGGGAATGTGAATAAGGCCATCAGACGGTCCGGTGGAAAACAGAATTTCTGGGACATCTATTATTATCTTCCCAGGGAAACCCGTGGCCATGTTCCTGCATTTATTGCAGCAGCTTATTTTATGAATTACCACCATGAGCATAACCTGTTGCCCCGAAAAATTGAGTTTCCCTTACCTGTTGATACAATTATGATTACAGAGGAATTACACCTGGAACAGATTGCCCTTGTAATGAATATGCCACTGCAAATGTTACGCGATTTTAATCCTCAGTATAAGTATGATATCATACCCGGTCACGAAAAACCTTATGCCCTCAGGATACCTCTCGAATTCTCCACGAAGTTCATAGAATTGAGCGATACGATCTTTTCATATAAGGATTCTGTATATTTCAATAAAGAAAAAAAGATTAGGACCCCATCCTATCATACTTCCAGAAATTTCCTTCCGGGACCACCATCTCCCGACATGGCTAAAATTTATTATACGATCAAAACGGGTGATAACCTTGGATATATTGCAAGCTGGTATCTTGTGGGAGTATCTAATCTCAGGTACTGGAATAATATCAGGGGAACAATGATTCGTTCCGGACAAAAACTTGTTGTTTACGTCCCGAAAAACAAGCTGTCCCATTATACGAAGATCAATACCATGTCCTTTGAAGAAAAACAAAAAATGATAGGTAAAGAAGTGCTTGTTGCTGCTGATGTGAATAAGATACAAACCGGGGTATATTCAGATGATTACATTTATTATGTCGTAAAATCGGGTGATACCCTGTGGGAAATCGCCAAAAAATTTCCCGGGGTGACCGATACAGATCTTATGCAAATGAATGGTATTTCTGATGCCGATAAAATAAAGCCCGGACAGGTATTGAAAGTTAAAAAGAAGGGATAACTATTTATGCCGGGGTAATCTCTGATCAATCGGGCATATGAAACCTTTTCAGATATTATTGTTTCTTCTTTCCGTTTTAGTTATTCTTTTTGCAATATCCCTGTTTTTCCCCGAAGAGGGAATCAGGATCAGTGAGAAGATCAGTATTCATTTTATTACCCCGGATGAACTTTTCAAAAAAAATACTCCTGAATATGCTGATATATCCTTCATAATCAACCAGAGTATTGCTATTAATGATTCTGTCCTGACAGATGATTTTGTTTTTCCGGAAGAGGGGAGGTCCTTCCCGGATACTGTCAGAGCCAACGAGGATAGTCTGAAAATCAAAGTTCACAGGATTGAATTTCCTGATGGTGATCGTACAATATTTTACCCTTTCTTTCACCATTTGCGGAAACTCAGTTCTTCCAATGAAATAGTCAGGATCATGCATTATGGTGACTCACAGATTGAAGGTGACAGGATGACATCATTTTTCCGGTATATGTTACAAAGGCGGTTTGGCGGATCAGGTATCGGACTTCAACCGATGGTTTCCCTTTATGGTTACCAGATTTCGATGATCCATACGGCATCAGATAACTGGTTAAGGTATACAGCTTTTGGAAATGTAGATACAACCCTGGAACATAATTGTTATGGTGCGCTTGCCTGCTTTGCAAGATTTACTCCATACCCCGGAGATTCAACCATTTCAGATACCATTGTAAATGAAGCCTGGATTGAGGTGAAGG
>CAZGOR010000157.1:0-8616 GCA_964527875.1 uncultured Bacteroides sp.
ATATTTATATCACTATCACATTAATTCAAGAAATAGTATTAATATTAACAAATCCTTCTTTAAATGCGGCAATTGAAAATCATCAAACAGGTTACCAACAGGGAGACCTCATCACTTGATAAATACCTTTATTAAATTGATGAGAAATATAATCTGACAAGATAAAGAGTCAGGCAGATCAAAGAAAAGGCGATCAGAAGATTAAAACTTACCGCGAAAAAAAGAATATTAAGAACATACCCGGGTTAATGAAACCCTAACCCAAACCCGGTGTACTTGCCAGGAACAGGGAATAATGAGGAGAAAGAATTATTATACATAAATACTTTCACACAAGGGATAATTGTCGAAGCAATTCAACATAATTTTCCGGTCAACATATTAAAAGTGAGCCGGAGTATTTATAAAATGAATGACTTTAAAAAACATTGTGAATTCAGATAAAAACAGATATTTCGAAATATTAGCTGTTCTATTGACAGGATTGCTGAAATTTATCTTTATGGATTGGCTTAATTTAAGAGCTTTTTATATTGGCATAACTTGTTTATTCTGGATCATCTATGTATATAAGAGATATCAAAGTGACCACACGATTTTGAAAAGTTGGGGATTTCAAAAGAACAATTTCAGACAATCATTCTTTTTTCTTCTTCCTTTCGCGATCATCATTTTGACTGTCATTGTTCTGTATGGCTTTTATAATCATGCAAATATCCTGAATTGGCATGTGATACCGATTTTTTTATTGTATCCTGTATGGGGTTTTATCCAGCAATTTATGATAATTGGGCTTTTTGCCGGGAATTTAAAAGAATTGAGACATATCACATTTAAAAATTATCAGATCGTCCTGTTAATTTCGTTATTATTCAGTTTAGTGCATTATCCCAGTATTTTTCTAATGATTTTTACATTTTTCATGGAACTGGTTTTTATTTCTACATATTTAAAATGGAGAAATTTATGGTCATTGGGATTGTATCACGGATGGATAGCCTGTTTATTGCTGTTTTATGTGATGGAAAGAGACCCGTGGCTTGAATTATGGCCCGGTTACTAATAAGATCAGTATCAAAATGCTCATACAAAAATTAAATATGGAAAAACCTTTTCAGATCGGTAGCTTTTTTTAACCGGTAATGAATGAAAAGCAAAATAGCTGAAACAGGTATAATACAAGCTAATACAATGATACTCCATTGGAAGGACAACCTGTTTATTGTATTTATGGATATAATTCCCTCGATACAAATTGTTAGCAAACCGATAGCAATCAGGGTATAAGTGATAATGTTCAGGCCGCGTTGCCTGGAAATCTTTACCAGGCTGATTAACCCTAATGTAATAACATAGGCAGCGAAAAGTAAAGGTATTCCAAGTGTTGCACTCCAGCTTATATTTTTGTTGTACAGTTCCAAAAGCATCAACAGGATTGAATTTGATATAAAACTTGCCGTGAATAGCAGTAAGATCTTTTTCTGCCAGAATGCTATAAATGTTATGTTGGCAAATGCCACTATACAAACTGTTGTCGTATACTTCGACCATGTAATATTTTTATTCAGTACCAGGTTAATGATAAATGAAACGATGATTCCCGAGACAAGAATAATACCGGACAATTCCCAGAATAGCTTTCGTCTTTGTATTCGGGTTAATTTTTTATAATCAGAGATTATTTTTTCCTCTTGTTTTGATCTTTTAAATCCCTTATGTTCTTTGTGAACTAAATCCTCACGTGATACCGGTTCTCCGCACAGAGGACAAAAATTCATGTTTCCATCTAATTCAACACCGCAGTTTTTACAATATGTCATAATCTTATATAGTTGTATATGTCATTAACTTGATTTTCAATCCTTCCCCGGATAGAAATTTTATAAACTTTTGTTCCAGTTCCTTCGATCTGGTAATATTGCCAAAACTTAGAACTAATTTATCATTAAATCCAATAACCCCGCAACTTACCTTTAGTATCTTATTGGGCGGTGGTGCGGTAAGTATAAAATAATCAATAAATTTACTGACTTCAGACGGGAAAGTCAACCTTCTCAGGTTTGTTAATACACCGCTATATTGACTTGTTCCCAGTGAGTAAAATTTAAAATTGAGGATCAGGCTTTTCAATAACAGGGGTATTCCCCTGATAAGGAGTTTTTTTTCATACCCCACATTTCTCGCAATGTTTTTATTGATTAACTTTTCATCCGTTTCAAGATGCATCTGATGGTATACGGTTTTGATAATCTCATCGAATGTATAATGGCCCAACCGTAAATCTATTTGCGGCATGACAAATAATGAGAAATTCCGCATGGTTTTAGAGGGATAAATATTTCTCAGGTTAACAGGCACCTGGATCCGAAGCTGCTTATTCTTTTTGTGCCGGCTTAAAATATTAAGATTTTCATATATTTCCTGAAGGATTAAAAGATAGATAGAAAGAAGATAAATTGTTATGCTGACACCTTTTCCGGCAGCTTTATTTTTAATTTCCTTCAATGATAAAATTACATTTAATACTTCAAAGCGTGGGACAGGATTCAGGGAATAAGGCAGATGAAATGCTTTCGATTGTTTTACCATGGGAGGGATGTTCTCTTTAAAATAGCGATTATACGAATCTTCATATTCTTCTTCTGAAACAATATTATCAGTACGAAGAAAACTAAAATTTCCTCCGGGTATTGTTGTCCCGCATTCTTTAAAATAAAGTAGCAGAAGGTATTTGAAAAATTCCAAAGCTCCCGAGCCATCTGTTAAAATATGACAGAATTCTACACTGATCCTGTTTTTCAGAACAAGAATTCTGAACATTAATTTGCCTTTTTGAAATTTTCTACAGGGTATTTTATTTTCAACTTCGACAGGCATGGGTAGATCAATATGTTCGAGGTAATACCAGAAAAAACCCTTTTTAAGCTGTACCTTGTAATATGGAAATCTGTCCTCGATAGAATGAACCGTTTTCAAAAGATGTTTTATTTTAACAGGGTGCTTTAATACGACCGATATTCTGAAAACAGCCGTAAGCTCATCAGACAGGATTGCAGGGTAAATTTTTGCTGCATTATCCAGTGATAGCCAGAAATTTTTACTTTCCTGATATGTATATTCTTTCCTGTCCAAATATTGTATTTTTGCCGGATGAGACTGTCTGTAAACTCCGGCCTGGTTAAGCGTAGTTCTGCGCGGTTTCAAGAAAGCATGCCTTTTGTATTAATCCACGGTAAATAGTCGGGATTTTTATTTATCCCCTTTTAATTTATTAATTACTTTTACAGTCTCGATATAATCGTCCATAAGGTAATCGATATGTCTCCATATTCCTTGTACAATCCTGGTAAGAGTCAACAGTCCTTCCCGCAATTCTCCCTGTTCAATATCAGGATCATCAAATTTATTTATCAGGGCGTTTAACTCATCTAACACTCCTTCAGGATTACTGAACATTTCACTTTTCTCGGTATTCATGGTTTGAGATTTTAATTCAATGTAAGATAATAAAATTATGATTAAATACAATTTACATTTTAACTGGAGGCCGGTAAACAGGGTTAGCCAGGCTGGGATATGGCTGGAGGCAGATGAAATATAAGTAAAACGCAAAAAGGGAATTGGGGTGTGATTTAAAAACAAAGAGAAAATACAATAATATTACCTGAGATCAGTAATCTGAAACACAAATTTATTTTGCTAATGCTTAACATAAACTTTTCCCTGAATGATTTTATTTGCCGGACGTCCGTGAATCATTTTTTCCCTGGCAAATTGTTCCCTGCAGTTCGGACATTTTAAATCGCCCCGGGTATGGTCTTCTTTTATATTTTCCCGGTAACATTTTACCAGGTGTCCCCTCTTCGCTTTATAGTATTTGTATAGAAGCGTATTACAATTCGCGCAATATATTTTTATTGTCTTAATTACTGATATATGAACTCACCGGGCGACTTCAAGTCACCCGGTGAGTGGATAAATAGATAAAATAATTTCATTAACGGGATATTGATAGTTTATGCTTGGAACAAAAGCTCAGTTAATGTTCTTAGGAAATGAATTACGATACAGCGTGTCAGCATATGTTGTACAGTCTGTTTTTGAGGAATAAATTTGAAAAAGCTGATGTACGATTTTATCAATCTTTTCAGGATCCTGCATTTTTAAGTATGACCGGAATTTAAAGTTTTCTGTTTCGTTTATTTCACCCAGCTGTTTGATTTTTTCTAAATCAGTTATCATTTTGTTCTAATTTTTTTGAGTCCTGGTCGTATAAATATGTAATAAAGATACTTATTATGATAATATACATTCCAATTTTCCTTCATCAGGACGTGACACCTAACTCCTCTCTAACAAATTGCATAATTAGCTTTATTTGAACTATTTTTAGAATGTGTCCGCCTGCTTGCCGGTAGGCAGGGTTGGCAACCGGACTTTTCGATTTCACCCACCGTGTTACGTCTGACGATTGGCAATCCCCGATCTTAATCGGGGCAGGCGGCAGAACTTCATACCCAATACCCATGCACAAATTCATACATTTGTTAGTATTATTTTGTTCGAAATTTTAATTTCGTGCGATACTCCTTACTCCATACTTTTTCCCTCTATCTCTCCATTCCTCTTTCTTTTTATCAATTCCTAACTTCTTTAGCCTTAGTCTTGCCCTGTGAAATAATTTTGCTAGCAAAATTGCTACGTATTTCACAGGGCGAGCCTTAGCAGTCCGTAGAGGAATCGATTGGCAAGACTAATTATTTGTTTATCAGATAATTAAATTTGTTTATATAAGACCGGTGAAACAAAAGTGAAACACAAAAAAGGGAATTGGGGTGCGATTCTAATATGGATGAAATAGAATAAAAAATGAAAGACATGAATCATGCAATTACAATACCTGATTTTGATATTTCATTAATAAAATCATTACCCTCGATAAAATGCCTGTATGAATATGGATGTGCTTCAATTTGAGGATACTTAATATTTATTTTCGAAAAGAGTTTTAAATCCTCAAAAATATTTCCTGTGAATTGGTCTGAAATCAATAACAAATCTATATCTGACCATTCATGAGCTTTATCTTCAGCATAAGAGCCAAAGAGCAAAACTTTCTTAAAGTTTAATCCATTTCTTTTGCATTCATCAATGAATGACCTTGCTTCACTTATTGCAGCATCTCTAGTAACCATTGTTTCAGATTATTGATTTCATTTATCATACCTACGGTATATTTCTGATCACAAATATTTTTTATTTCAGAAATGTTTTCAGGATATCTGCTTTCCAATTGAAATCTGTTCAGTTTCAATAATAATTCACTTTTATCTTCCGGAACATTAATGGGGACTTTAGATAAAATATACAGAAGATTATGAGTTCTGGGTGGAATATTTGAATCATTATGTTTGATCCATAGCGCTTTACATAATTTTTCTATAACTAAATGTCCAAAAAATAAAGATTGTACGTAATTCTTGCCCTGAAATAAAGCATTCACTGCCTGCCAATCATCTTCAGCTTTTTCAATCCAGTTATTGATATGATTTTCTTTATTATTCATTCATGTAAAAATACAGCAAATTCGTTTAAATTCCGATTTTTGTTTACCGCAATGGTTTTGGGTCAGGAAATGTCATTATGCATAAACTCCCTGGTTTAAGGCATCAAGGTATAGTGGATGGTTTCCTATTGGGCTACTTTATAGTTCCTCTTGGGAAATGATTTAAGAGTTGATAATTATATCATATTTCAGAGAGATTTCATAACAAATATCGCGGATTATTCTTCTTTGCGGCCAGTTATATTTCCTGTTCAGAACGATCAAAACATCATAATCCGATTCATGATTATTTGTACCCTTTACTTGTGAGCCATATAATATTACATCCCGGATGTCTTTACCGAGTTTATTGACTAATAGCGATTTCAGATCTTTAATAATTTTCAAATGACTATTCATCTTCTAATGTTTCAAATAATTTTTGATTCCCGAAGTTTAAATAATCTGTTAAGTTGCCATCATATAACAAAGATAGGAAAAACAAGATAACTAACTACTCACCAGGTGACTTCAGGTCACCCGGTGAGTGACAAAAATTTTTTCGTCGTTTACCCATTTGCTTTTGATAGCAAACTTGTTCAATACATCGGCAGGATCCAGCGGTCAGAAAATCCACCGGTCATATTCGATTGCAAAATCCGCACTCATTGAGCACCTAATTCCGTAGCAAACTGAGCATATGATTCCGTAAATGAATGATCAACTGAAACCGGAATATAAACATCACATTATCAGCTCAATTTGATTTTATGATTTACCTTCAAACAGACTGCTCAATTACACCGGGATTTGCACTTACATGATAGAAGCTGAATGGGATGATCGACAAAATCGCAAGATAGACAGAGGCATCAGGAATGCACGGTTCAGGTATAAGGCTTCCACCCCAGAAAAACAGGAGCCACCAATGCACGAATGAATGACGAATGGATAAGCTGTAAATAATCGGTGTTCGATATTCTTTATTATGTTACACAGTATGGCTCCTCGCAAAATTAGCCCACGGGTTAAATCTGGACACCCGGTCCTGCCCTTAGTCTTTTGTCTTCCTATCCCCTATTACCTCATTTCATCCTTCTTTTCAATACTTTTCAGAGTCGTTGCCTTTTCCAGTACAGTACCTGATTCGACTTTGACCTCAGATTCAGGTTTTGTTATAATCTGTTTATCAGGAGTTTCAATTGCCCTGACCTTTGTTTGTTGAGTTTTTTCGGTTTTCTCGTCCATCGAAACGGTCTCTTCGACCTGAACATCAACGGTTTCAACTGTTTTCGGATCAATAGTTATTTCAATCTGTTGTTCAGTAGCCTTAGTTTTTTCATCGAATGAGTCAGGAGGCTTTTTTTCTGGTTCATCCTCAACTTGTTTTTTACCTGGATCATCCTCAACAGAATCTTCAGTGTCTGGGGGATCAACATCCATGAAGCTGGGGCCTGTAAATAAGTCTGGTAAGTTCGAAATACTATTTGGTACATTATCACTGTTAATTGTGACTATGTTGAGTTGTATCGATTTTTTAGCGGATTTTTGTTTAACGGTAAATAATGCGGACTGTACGTCCATTCCGTTCATCTTATCTTTAACAGGGTTATTAGCTACATAAACATATGGCGATAAAGATGGATATTTCTCCGCCAGAGGATCAACTCCTAACCAAATACTCACTTTGGGGTCATAGTACCTGTCCCCATAGTAATACAGTCCTGTTTCACTGTCCAATTCCCTGGCGTTAAATTTATACGGGCTGTCCCAATCTGAATGTTGCTCTGCTAGAGTTTCACCAAATGGTATGTAGGCTATAAACTGTGTAACATCTCCCCTGGCATTGGTTATATAACTAGCAGAACCAAGGTGATTGGAGTGATAGAAATAACGAAGAACTTCCTCAATATTTCCATTTCCTACAAAGCCAAATCCAGGTTCCACATTATCGTTTGTAATATCATCGCCCCATTGTATGGGGGCCCCGGGCGGACCGCCTGCCGGAGCAAATATAGGTTGTTGAGGCCAGCCACGCGGAGCAGTGATATCGGGAGTGCCCGGGTCCGGATAACCCGTTCCGGAAAATGCAGGATCGGCATAGATCCCTTTCATAGTTGGCGGGCCGGGAGCTATACCTGATTGACTTTCATACTCCTCTTTGCTGGTCATAAGTTGTTGTTGGCGGTTAATATAGTTTACTCCACCCGCAGTAATTTCAAACACACCTAAATGGTATTGGTTCTGGAACTGGCCATTCCCTATCTTGCTGGTTACTCTTGTACTGCCAGTGTAATAGTGTTTTGTAAACCTGTCATTCTGAAATACAAAATATGGACTTACATACACGGTGTAATTGTTGTCGGAATGGTTAACGATACCTATAGGTGCACCATTGATATATACACCCTGTGTACCACCATGACTCTTTATTACCCGGTCGCTTGAAGCATCATATACATACCGATTCAGATAGCCATTATCGGAAATTAAAACCAGGCGGTTTTCCTCGTCCCACGCAAGCTGTCGAAAGTCATGGCTTACACTATCTTCCCAACTGGTCTGGTTACCGTTTTCATCATATGTAAATACCCGCTCTCCTATTTCTGTTGCAGCATTGGGATGTGGGCCTTCGTATTTGTAACCAAGATCATAGGTGGTTGCATTTTGTTCTTCTCCATTTTTATTATGAGTTTGGGTTTTTTGCACTATTTTGCCCATAATATCATATTGCATGGCAAGTGTATAATTGCTGGTATCACTATTTCCGATGAACATACCCGAAGCTCGTGTAAGCTGGTAGAGCTCATCATAAGAATATATATGTGATGTTGTCCCTCCAATATCTCCTGTAGCTGCAGCGCTGTTGGTTATTCCAAGAATGTTATTCATTACATCGTAGGTGTAGGTGTTATTCATTAACACCTGGTTATTTGAAGTAACACTCATTTGTACCAACCTCTGGCGTTCGGGTTCATAATTGTAAGTAGTTACAGAACCGTTACCGTATTGCAGATATACCTGTTTCTCATATTTATTGTAGCCAATTTGGGAGATATATTCATAGGAAC
>CAZGOR010000158.1:0-8605 GCA_964527875.1 uncultured Bacteroides sp.
CAAAATAAGTATTTCATTTTAACGCCTGGTAATTTTAATTTCATTCTAAATAAATCAACAAAAATAATTATCAAAAGCACCATCAAATGAAAACATTTAAACCCTTCAGTTTAATCGGGATTTTTTCAATAGCCTTCCTGGTAACTTTTTGTTTTTTATTTAGAACAAATGCACAGGAAGTATATCCTAAAAAGGAACAAACGTATACCCTCAGTGAGGGCTGTCCACAGGATAGGCTGGGAGAAGCTGCAGCACTCTGGTGGGACAGAAACGGCATGAGGAGTGACAATTATATCTATTACTGCTTTGCTGGACTTTCGAATGATTGTAAATGTGGAACAAAAACGAATTATATAAGATTTCTTCCCGGTGTTGATTATAAACAGGTTGGTAATAGTTATCCCTGTAGTGGTTCAGATTTAAGAGGTGAATATGGCCCCGGCAGATCAGTTGAGGTAGAAGCTACTGTTAAGTATACAGGTAAAAATTACCTGATTGCCTCCTGGTTGGATTGCTGGTACAATTGTACAAACGTTTATAGTCTGGGTAAAATAATATTTAAAACAGATAATCCTTATAATCCCATAAATGATGAAGCAACAAAAGCAGCCGATAATGTTTCTGATACATATATTAAGATTACCTGGGATAAGGGAACTCATATCCCAACAGGTAATCATGGATATAAAATATATCGGGATGGTAATACTACTCCAATATATGAGAATGACAGTGAATCAAAATTCTATTTTATAGATTACAATTGTAATCCCGGTGAGGAACATACCTATGAGATTAAAACATGGTATGAACCTACAAACAAAATATCATCAGGAGTTACCGCTGAGGGTTCCACATTCAAATTGAATGTAAATACAATCAGCCGGGATTTTGATGTATTGATACAATGGACAGCTGCCAACGGCATTAAAGACAAAGACGGTAATACAGCCCAGGCTTACTCCATTAAACGGTATGACCCGGTCACCGGAATATATGAATATATTGATGACAGCCCTGTAGTAGATATGACACAGGATAATGTGTCGGATACAGAAGGTATTCCGGGATTCAACTATACCTACATAGTAACTCCGATAATTTCTGGAGGCGGGGGTGGATTCAAGCCCGATTCTACACTGGGCATGAAGAAACCTGATGGTATAATCAATGGTACTATAATGGCCCCGTTTGGTGGTTATGTAGCCGATGTAGAGGTATGTGCAATCCGGATCGACAGTGTTGCACAAGGGGATAGTGGTGAAGCTTATTGTGCAATAACAGATTTGGATGGAACATATACAATACCAGAAATTTATTACTATAAGGGTGCCAATTTCCGTATCATACCAACCAAAGGAAATCATGGATTCAAACCCGCTTTCCGTGATGTTGAATTTCTGCCCCACTCTCATGATATGCAGGCAGACTTTACCGATACATCTTCATTTTCCATAACAGGAAGGATAATTCAGACATTTGCGGGAGATACTTGTAATGTTAAAGGTGTGGAAATGCACGTTAATGATCTGTACAGGGGGAATAAATCAGATGGAGACGGGAATTTCAGCCTTACTGTTGACGAAATCGGAGATTATACAATCAAACCTGTGTTCTATGAACATGGCTTTGCCCCTGCTGATTCTTCCATGTATATTGAAGAAAACCAGAGTGGGCTAATGTTTGAAGATACAACCCGTTATACCCTGGAGGGATATGTCAGGGCTCCATGTGAAATTTATATCGGGACCGCAGACCTGTGGATATTCAGCAGGAATTATCCATCCGGGTGCTTTGATACAATCATTAATACCGAAGAAGGAACTGGTTATTTCAGCATTGAGCTGCCGGCAAGGGAGTATTACTTTGACCTGATCACATTCTATCCTGAAGATCCCCTTACATTAACCGCTGAAATGGTTGAAGATTATTTCAACTTACAAACAATTGATCTTACTGAGGGTGATCTTAAAAAGAATCTCATATACAGGAAACCACCTAAGATCCAGGTAAGCGGGTTCACTGAGTATGGCTGCGAACCTTATGATGTCCCAATAGTCAGGCAAGGGACAAGTTATACTATTTTGATTGAGGTCATTGAGGAATTTGGGGAAGAAAGTTGTCTCACCGATACAGGTTATGTCGTTGTTTATAATTCACTTGTTGACGGAGGAATAAAGTTGGATACCCTCCAGCTGTCCGGTGGCCAGGCATTGTATGGATTCAGACCAGGCATGCCGGATATCATTCCTCCTCATACAAAATTGCTTGAAATTGTGGCCTTTATAGATGATGAGATGGATCAATGGAGCCAGGAGATACTGGTCACAGGAAACCATCCAAGGGAAGCAACTTTCGTTACTGTATCCCCGGAAATACCCTTCATGATACTTCGTGATCCCCCGGGTGATGCCAGCTATTCCTATCTTGAAGAAGGAACCACATCAGAAACTGCTATGCGGATAAACAGAGAGCTGGGAGGTAGTGTAAATATATATGGTGAGGTTAAGCTGGGGTGCGCTTTCTCTGCCGGGGAAGGTATCTCATTCGATTATGCATTCTGGGGCCTCATAAAAGGTAGCCTCGAAGTGGGTGGTAGCGTTTCTGACCAGAGTGAATATATTATGAATATTACTAACGTAGAGCAGTTCTCAACATCGGGTAATCCTAATGTTACGGGAGAAGAAGGCGATGTATTTGCCGGAGCCTCATTAAATATGTTATACGCTCTTACAGATATTATTAAGTATGATCCCGAGAACTGCAGTGTCAAAAACGGTCGATCTTATCATGGCACCCCAGGGATTCAATACAACATTTATGTACACCGAGGGTCATATCCGTGATGTATTAATCCCACAACTTCAGCAAATCAGGGATATGTACCTTGAAGCAGGCTCTGATTCTGCCCGGTTCTATGCCAGACAGGTAGATACATGGGAGCAGATCCTGAAAATGAATAAGAAACAGAAAGAACAAAGCAAGTTTATTGAGAATAAATCGATAAGTTCAGGAGTTTCTTATGAATCATTCACCGAAACAACCTCAACGGAATCATATACATTTGATTTCT
Organism: uncultured Bacteroides sp.; assembly: GCA_964527875.1. GTDB lineage: Bacteria > Bacteroidota > Bacteroidia > Bacteroidales > SM23-62 > LJUQ01. The sequence continues at coordinate 3,074 of CAZGOR010000158.1, forward strand.
CCTTGTTCCTTGAAACTGCTGTAGCAGTCGAGATTGGTTCAGAGGTGATGGGTTCAGGTGTAATGCTGGGTGCGGAAGTAAAATTCAGAATGGCTTATGGACAATCTGAAACTACTACTTTCACGGAAACACGAAAAACAGGATTTGTTCTTGAAGATGACGACGAAGGGGATTACTTTAGTGTCGACATACTTGTTGATCCGGTATATGCTACACCAGTATTTAAACTTAAAAGCGGAGCAACCAGCTGCCCATGGGAGCCAGGTACTCAACCTCGTGAAGGTGTCCAGCTGACAACTAATACCTATTACCAGTATGTTGACGAGCCGCAAGGACAGGCTATATTTCAGCTTAACCTGGGCAATACAAGCCAGAGTGATGAGGAACGGGAATATAACCTGGTATTCCTGCAGGAAAGCAATCCAGATGGTGCAGTAATCACATTGGGAGGAAGTCCTGTACAGGGTGGAGTGCCCACACCTTATACTATAGGCCCGGCTGAATCTGTGGATGCAACCGTTACAGTTAAAATCGGGCCCCTGGCTTATGATTATAATAACCTGATCTTTAGCTTAATGTCAGGTTGCGAAGTTCCTGATCCTTCCATAGTGGATTATGTGGAACTCGATGTCAACTTTGCCAGTCCATGTAGTGAAGTCGTAATGGCAAAGCCATACGATAACTGGTATATTAATGATGCTATGAATAGCATTTTACAGGTGGTAATAGAAGATTATGATACGACAATATTCAATATGGCCAAACTTCAATACTCACCAGCCGGATTGAATACCTGGAGTAATGCATTGATAGTCGAACCGAAAGACATGGCTGATGTACCGACTATCAGATATTTATCACTCCATAAACTGGACGATGGATTATATGATATCCGTGTGGCCCTTGAGTGTACAGACGCACTGAGTTATTCTAAAGTCAGTACGGGTATTATCGATCGCAGGCCACCTGAAGCATTTGGTCTGCCAGAGCCAAGGGATGGTGTGCTTGATCCAGGAGATATGATTTCTGTTGAATTTAATGAAGATATCGATTGCCATAGTGTTCATTTTGAGAACATTACTGTGACAAATCTCGGTACAGGAGTAAATCTAAATGTTCAAACAGGCTGTAAAGATGATATGGTCCTTATTATGCCAGATACAACAGGTGTTGTATTTGATAATGATACGTTTCAGATAAACCTTACAGGTATTGAAGATATATATGGCAATGCCATGAGTGATACCCTGATATGGCGTTTCGTATTACCAAGTTCTGAAAATATTACACTGCCTGATGTGGATGATTATGATGAAGATGGCATATTGAATGATGCTGATAATTGCCCTATCTCAGCTAATGCTGATCAGGAAGACCTGGATGAGGATGGAATCGGAGATGTGTGCGATCCTGACATGGATAATGATGCTATCATGAATATAGGCGATAATTGTCCCTTCTCAAGCAATAATAACCAGCATGACCTGGATGAAGATGGTATAGGTGACACGTGCGATGTGGATATCGATGGTGATGAAGTTGAGAACCAATATGATAACTGTGTGTATGTATATAATCCAGATCAGTCTGATGTGGACGATGATCAAATTGGAGATGCATGTTCTACAGTTGGAATTAAGGAAGCAGCATCTGTTGAATCCATTCAATTATTTGGTAATTATCCAAATCCATTTAATGATCAGACTACATTCAGATACAATATACCATTTGCCTGTGAAGTCGAGATCTCAGTAGTCAATATGACCGGTATGGTGGTGGAAATACTGAAATCTAAAAACGATATTCCGGGTAAAAATGAAATTCTCTGGAATACGAAAGATTTTGCAAGCGGGGTATATTATTACAGGTTCAAAGTACTTGACACAGGTGGAAATATTAAATTCCAGGAAAATCGTATGATGATATTGTCAAGGTAGGATTCATACTAAAGGCCTTCTGTCGCAGGCAGAAGGCCTTTAATAAAAATAAATCCCCGTATCTGCCAGTGTGCATCGACAGCCAAATCCGAACTTTTTCGGGTAAAAAAGGTGTAGTTTTACAATAAAACCTCCCATTATTTTTACTTTTTTCCACGGGAGGTTATTAACAGCTTTCCATTCTAGTTCTACTTTAGAGATTTTTCAGGTTAGCTTTATTTGACACTTGATTATTATAAATGATTATTATTTAATCTTGTGATGTTGTATTTGAATCTACGAATAACTATATCATTCGACTTTGCATGGAGAAGGATATTCGGAGAAGGATTTCTATTATATAATAATCTGGTAATAAAGAATATAACATTTTTAATTACATGATTTTTTATCATGAGATCAGAAAACCAATGAACAATTATTGTTTAAGGGGGAAAAGACAATTATGTAGGGAGTAGTCTATCAGAGAACTATTGTAAAAATATTGTATAAAGTAATTCCTGATTTATATCTTTATAGAAGATTTACTATTAAGATGACTCCTGAAAAGCTCAACGAACTAATCTTACAAGATGAGGGCATTGAAGTCGAGTTCAAAACTTCCCGATTTTAGCTCAGTAAAGATACCTTTGAGACTATTTGTGCCTTCCTGAACAGAAAAGGCGGCCATTTGCTGCTTGGGGTAAAAGATAATGGTACTGTGGATGGAATAATGGAAAGCAATATCCAAAATATCATCAATAATATTATTACAAATGTTAACAATCCACAAAAGCTCAATCCGCCCTTTTACTTGTCTCCTCAGTTAATTGATTACGACAATAAGAAAGTGATTTATCTGTATATCCCCGAAAGTTCACAGGTACATAACACCAGCGGAAGAATATTTGACCGGAATGATGATGGAGATTTTGATATTACTAAATATCACGATCAGGTCACCCAACTTTATTTAAGAAAACAAAGCACTTATTCAGAGAACAAAGTCTTCCCTTATGTGGAAATGGCTGATTTCAATTCGGGATTATTTAAACGTGTTCGTACTATTGCAGAAAACCTGTACGCGAAACATCCATGGATGGAAATGAAAGACGTGGATATCCTACTATATTCCGGATTTTATAAAAAAGATCCTGTAACAGGTAAAGCTGGATATACCCTGGCAGGCATTTTATTACTGGGTAAAGATGAAACAATTATCAATGCTTTACCACATCATAAAACTGATGCAATTTTACGAGTAGAAAACATTGATCGTTATGATGACAGGGATGATATTCGTACCCATCTTATTGAAAGCTACGACCGGCTGATGGCCTTTATCCAGAAACACCTGCCTGATAAATTCTATCAGGAAAACACACAACGTATAAGCCTGAGAGACAGATTATTTCGGGAAGTTGTCAGTAACCTGTTAATTCGCCGGGAGTTCAGTAACGCATTTCCGGCAAAGCTGATTATTGAAAAGGACAGGGTTTATGCAGAAAACTGGAACCGCCCACATGGGTCAGGCGCAATTGATCCTGCCAATTTTTCACCTTACCCCAAGAACCCGGTCATTGCCAGATTCTTTAAGGAAATAGGCCGTGTCGATGAATTAGGATCGGGAATACGTAATACTTATAAATACTGTAGCATTTATACATCGGGAGCAGAGCCGGAATTCATCGAGGAGGATGTTTTTAAGACGATTATACCTTTGAAAGCAGAAAAAGCTAAGACAGCAGGTGGTTGGAAGGAAATCCGGCAGCGGTTGGGTGATCGCGAATGGCAAATCCTTGAAACTATTTGGAGTAACCCTACTGCAAACATAACCAGAATAGCTGAAACAATCAGGATGGTAAATACTTCGATAGAAACGTTCTTAAAGAACATACAGTAATATTTTCCTTTATATTGTATTCATCCGATTCAGGAGTAATAATGAAATTTTTTTCTGAGTCCAGATCATTAATGGCGATAGTATTTCCTTTTGTTAATCTGGGAGTTGAGGTATATTTTATTTCAATCGCTGAAATAACCCTATTCCCTTTTATCAGAACCAGGTCAACCTCCGACTGATCATGAGTACGGTAGAAATAAGTTTTAATGTTCTCTTTCAGACCAGTTACGATTTGCTGAATAACATACCCCTCCCATGAATTACCGATAATTATATTTCCATGAAGATCTATAAGATTTTCAATACCAAGCAGATAATGAAGAATACCGGAATCATTTAAGAATATTTTGGATGACTTTACCAGGCGTTTTTTTACATTAGGGAAAAAAGGATGCAATCTGGTAATCAAAAAAGATTTTTCAAGAAAATCAATATATTTCCTGACAGTTGGTACAGAAATTCCAAGTGCTTTTGATATGTTTGAATAATTTATAATTTGTCCGTGTTGATTGGCAATAATTCGCCATAATTTCTCTATTGTTACCGGACTCACCTTTAGTCCTAATAAAGGAAGATCACGTTCAATATAAGTTTTTACAAAATTGCCTCTCCAGGTAAAGGACATTATTTCATCAGAGGTAAGAATCGAATCGGGAAAACCACCATTTATCCAGTGTTGTTCCATTGATATGTAATTGGGCAGCTCGGTAAAGCTGAATGGTTTCAGTTCTTTGTATGCTATTCTTCCTGCCAGTGATTCAGAACTGTCGCGAATTAGTTCCGGGGAAGCCGACCCAAGAATTAAAAACCTGCCGGGCTTCCTTTTCCGGTCGATCAATGCTCTTAACAAAGGAAACAAAGAAGGTAATCTCTGAATTTCATCAATAACAATACATTTATCTTCATGCTGTTTTAAAAACAGTTCCGGTTCATCTAATTTGGTATAATCTGAAGATAATTCCAGGTCAAGATAAAGTGTATCTATCGGTATCTTTAGCACTAACTGTTTTGCCAGCGTAGTTTTTCCAACCTGCCTGGGACCAATTATGCCAACTACCGGAAAATATTCCAGTAATTGTAGGATTTCATTTTCTAAATTCCTTTTTAAAATCATGGTATAAAGGTAACAATTATTCCCGAAATATTAAATATTAATTTTAAATTTTCAGGAATAATAATATTATTGCTTATCAACTGCAAATACCGGTGTAATTAAACACCCTTGTCCGATTTAACTTAAGAAGTCTGTTTGAAGGTAAATCATAAAATCAAATTGAGCTGATAATGTGATGTTTAGATTCCAGATTTGGGTGCTCAACTGTTTCCGGAATCATATGCTTAGTTTGTTTCGGAATGAGATGCTCAGCTTGACCGAATTTCCCAGTAATATGATTAAAATTTCTTTTCAGTTGCTTTAAGCGAGCCATGTAATATAACGCATAGGATTTTATCCAAAACCGCTCAATGATCACAATCCATACTTTTAAAGCAATGATTAAGGCTTTTACCTTCCTTGAAAGTTTAATACCTTTATATCAAACAGCTTCGGATAAAATCCTAAGCGTTATAGGCAATGTCGCCGAGATAATTATAAGATAATTAAAAGAGGAATTAAAATTATGAAAACCGATATTCAAAATGAAAATATAACACAAAGTGAAAAAGAACTATTTGAACGATTCATAAATACGCATAAGAAATATATAATAAATT
>CAZGOR010000159.1:0-8512 GCA_964527875.1 uncultured Bacteroides sp.
AACGGTAAAGGAAAAATTCAATGACAAATACTGTAAAATGGTACAAGTCATACCCAATAAGGTTGCATATTATTGACATTAACAAGAATAATTAGTAAATTACCACTTTGTAATAAGTAAATTGAATATCTGGATATTGATGTTTATTAACCTTCTAAATACCAAAATGATGAAAAAAATATTTTTACTCTTGCTTTCCGGATTGTTTTGTTTAGCTGTCTCCGCGCAAACAACAGACTCGACCTTAATAAAGGAGATTGAGTTTATAAAAAAGGAAATTACTGAACTTAAGAGATCCGGTTACAATCACAATGCTATGATAAGCAAACTGAAAAAAACACACCAGGAAGATCTGGAGAGTGTGTCAGCGAAACTGAATGAAAATAGTGAAAAAAATGCCGCGGCAGACTCAAGGTTAAATGAATTGAAAGCTACCCTTGATGAACATATGAATTCTTCGGGTGCACGGATCGATGCACTTGAAAAATGGACAAAACAAATGGTCTTGATCCAGTTTATTCTCCTCGGGATTTTGTTTATTATTCTGCTGATTTTAATCATTACTAACAGGCAGAGGATTAAAAAAGAGTTTATTAAACTTGAGACAAAGGTGGATAATGTAAAAGAAAGCATGGGAGTTGAACTGAATCAATTAATGAAGAAACATGAGGATGATTTGACAGCAATAAAAAAGGACCTGGAAGATAAGAAAAAGTAAACATGTAGTTTTCTCAAATCTGATTATTTAGTAAACTGAATCGCGCCACAGGTTTTTATTCAGTTAAACCGTATTGCTTTAACCGGACTTATCCGGCTGATGATCATTGAAGGTATGATCAGGATCATCATTACAACCAGGCATGTTCCAATGTTCAGTGCCAATATATGGAACAAATTCAGATTAATGGGAACCATTGTGAGGTAATATGATGACTGGTCGAGTTTCATTATTTCGAATTCTTTCTGAAGCAGACAGAGTGCCAATCCTATCAGATTACCCCAGAACAATCCTTTGACGATCAGAAATCCTGACTGATAAAGAAATATTCTCCTGATAGTAAGATTTATAGTTCCCAATGCTTTTAAAATACCAATCATACTTGTCCTGTCGAGGATCAGGATCAGTAAGCCTGAAACCATATTGAAACTTGCTACAACAATCATCAATATGAGTATTACGATAACATTCATATCCTGCAGGTTAAGCCAATCGAAAATCTGAGGATATTTATCATAAATATTCACTACCTTGAGGCGGGTCCTGTCATCTTCAAATCCGAAACCGACAATATTCATAATCCGGTAAGTTGATTCATCCAGCTGATTAAAATTATTAATAGTTATTTCAAAACCACTGATCTGATTATCGTCCCAATCGTTTAAGCGCTGAATATGAGATATATCAGCAAGGACAAAGATCTTGTCAAACTCATCGAGACTTGTTTCATATATCCCCGAAACTTCAAATCTTCTCATCCTTGCGGGTTCCTGTATGAAATACATGATAAATTCATCTCCAACATTCAATTTCAGGAGGCTTGCCAGATATTTTGAAATAACCACTTTATTGGTTCTGACAGAATCCCGGACATAAAAAATATCTCCTTCAGTAATATACTTTTCGAAAAAGTTCCAGTTAAAATCACTTCCAATACCCTTTAATACAACGCCCTGAATATCTGTTTGTGTTTTAATGATGCCGGCCTTTGTGGCAAAGACCTGAACATTTAATATGTTGGGTTCGGAACGAAGATCGGACAGGAACTCCTGGTCTTTTTTGATGGGTTGAGTTTCATAGGATATGTTCGAATCAAAGTTGAGTATCTGGATGTGAGATCCGAATCCGACAACTTTGTTGGTAATTTCATTTTTAAAACCGGTCACAACAGATACTGCTATAATCATAACAGCCAGACTGAGGCCCACTCCGAATACTGCAATGGATAATATTGACCTCGAAATAGTCTTTTTGGTTTCTTTGTCCAATATCAGCCTGCGTGCTATGAAGAATTCGGTATTCAAGGGAAGAATGATGTGTTCTGCAAAAATAATAAAATATAAAAGGCAAAACTGTTTTCTGATTGCTGGGTAACTGGTTACTGGTGCGTGTGTATTTTGGGTGTGTGGTTTTTGGTTTCTGGTAGCTCTGTGATCTCGGTGGCTCATCCCGCCCATCACCTCAAACTCACACTAATCGGAAAAAACCGGGAACCGACAACTATTCTTCCTTAGTCTTAGCCTCATCCTTAGCCTTTTTCTATTGCGGACCTGCGACCACCGATAGGCTTTACTATCGGGATTCCAGCCTGCCGGCTGGCAGGAGTTCGACTTTGTTTATTCAATTCGCTTCGCTCCTGAATAAACAATCTCACTGAACATTGCGATAATTGTGACAACTGCAACACTGCAACCACGATCATTGAAATAAAAACGATAATAATATATATTTCTGATTTTTTTATTCTGATTCGGCGCGCAATTATATCTTTGTTATCAAAACATCATCATGTTGATAAAAAATATTTCACATTCTTCAATAATGTTAGCTTTAACTTTTCTATTAATGCTAGAAACAGGTTGCCAGCCCGGCAATAAAATCATTCCGGGTGCGGAAAGGACTGATGCTTATTTACCTCTGATAAGGGGAAAAAAGTTGGGAATTGTTGCCAACCAGACTTCGCTGATCGGTCAAACGCACCTGGCTGATAGTTTGTTATTGCTGGGAATTGAGATCACCAGTATATTCAGTCCTGAACATGGTTTCCGTGGCGATCAGGATGATGGTGCACTGATTCGGGATGAGATTGATCATAATACAGGAATACCTGTAAAGTCTTTATATCAGGAAAGTAAAAAGCCTGATCCTGCCGATTTCCATAACATTGATCTGGTACTATTTGATATTCAGGATGTTGGAACCCGATTCTATACTTATATTTCTACACTTCATTATATGATGATGGCTTGTGCGGAAAACAATACAGGATTGATCGTACTCGACCGTCCGAATCCTAATGGATTTTATATTGATGGGCCCATCCTTGAGCCGGGATTCAGGTCATTTGTAGGGATGCATGAAGTACCAACAGTATATGGGATGACCATAGGTGAATATGCATTAATGATTAACGGGGAAGGATGGCTGGGAAATGGTCTGAAATGTGATCTGGAAGTCATAACCTGCCAAAATTATGATCACAATTCAAAATATCAGTTACCTGTTAAACCTTCACCGAACCTTCCGAATATGAACTCAATATATCTTTATCCATCCACTTGCCTTTTTGAAGGGACTGTTATAAGTGAAGGCAGGGGGACCGATTATCCATTTGAAGTTTTCGGACATCCTGATCTGCAAAACTGCAGTTTTACGTTTATTCCTGAATCGAAACCCGGTGCAGCCACAAATCCGAAATTTCTTGGTAAAAAGTGTTACGGGGTAGACCTCAGGAAGTATCGTGAATTAGGTGATGAAAGGCCCGGAAAGATTGATTTGTCGTGGCTGTTATTTGCTTATAAGAATTTTCCCGATAAGGAAAACTTTTTCACGGATTATTTCGAAAAACTTGCCGGAACTGCATCATTAAGAGAGCATATCATCAGGGGCATGACAGAACAGGAAATCAGGGAAAGCTGGAAAGATGGGCTAAAGGACTTTAAGAAAACCAGGAAAAAATATTTACTGTATCCCGACTTCGATATTTTACCCTGACTGATTTATTTAAGCTTTCGTATGGTCTGTGACTGCTGTTGTTTTTTTCACTATTATACGTCCGGGATAGATCCTAAGTGCTTCTGCCAGGCACTCCATTGCATTTTTCAGGTCATCGATTTTCAGAACATATGCTATTCTGACCTGTTGTTTTCCAAGTTCCGGTATAGAATAAAATCCTGAAGCAGGTGCCAGCATAACTGTCTGGTTTTTCCATTCAAAGTCACTCAATAACCATTGCGAAAATTTATCAGCATCATCAACAGGCAATTGTGCAATCGTATAGAACGCACCTTTAGGCATCGGGCAGATTACACCATCCATTTGATTCAGGGATTCAACCATAAAATTTCTGCGACCGATGTATTCACGGTATACTTCATCAAAATATTCCTTCGGAGTATCAATAGCAGCTTCACCAAGTATCTGTCCCAGCCCGGGAGGACTTAGCCTTGCCTGGGCAAATTTCAGGGCCGTGGCAATAACATCTTTGTTTTTACTTACCAGTGCACCGATCCTGGCTCCACATACACTGTATCTTTTTGAAATTGAGTCGACAAGAATTACATGTTGTTCAACGCCTTTAAGCTTCATGGCTGAAAAATGGGTCAGCCCATCGTAGCAGAACTCACGGTAAACTTCATCGCTGAACAGGTAAAGATCGTGTTTCCTGATTATTTCTCCCAGTTCTTCCAGTTCTTCTTTTGAATAGAGGTACCCGGTAGGATTGTTTGGATTACATATCATGATCCCCCTGGTTTGTTTTGTGATCAGTCTTTCGAATTCCCTGACAGGCGGAAGGGCAAAGTTGTTCTCTATTCTGGATATGACAGGGATTACTCTGACTCCTGCATTCACTGTAAAACCATTGTAATTTGTGTAATAGGGTTCTGGTATGATGACTTCTTCACCGGGATTAATTGTAGACATCAGAGCAAAGAGTATTGCTTCAGATCCGCCTGCTGTGATCAATATTTCAGTATGATCGATATATATCCCGTGACGCTGGTAATAACCGGCAAGTTTACGGCGATAACTTTCATTTCCGGCAGAATGACTATAAGCAATAACTGATTCTTCAAGGTTTCTGATTGCATCAAGTGCAATTTCGGGTGTTGGAATATCAGGTTGACCAATATTCAGATGGTAGATCTTTCTTCCTTTTCTTTTGGCTTTTTCAGCAAAAGGAACCAGTTTCCTGATAGAGGATTCAGGCATTTGCATGCCCTTAATAGAGATTTTTGGCATGATATGTTAATTATTATTTTTTATGCTTTTGAAAAGTATTATTCTTTCGGTTTCACTCTTCCTTTAATAAATAACCTGACAGGTGAATTTGCTGCATTGGAATAGACAGTTATGGCCTTTGTAAAAGCACCCACTCTGTAAGTATCATAGCTGACCCTTATAATCCCGGTTTCCCCTTCTTTTACAGGTTTATCCGGCCATTCGGGTACAGTACATCCACAGGTGGTTCTGACATTGAGTAATATGAGTGGTTCTTTTCCTTCATTTTTAAAAACGAATTCACAAGTCCCATTGCCTCCAAAATACAGCTCCCCAAAATCATAAGTATTATTTTCAAACTCGATGCTGACCTTCTTTCTGTTAGATATACTTCCCGGATTATCCTTACACGTCACCAACATTGTTAAAATCAAAATGGTTAAAAATAGCCTGCAATGATACATGATTGTGTTGATGTATGATTATACAAAAATAGTGGAATATTATCAAAAAAGATATATTTTAAATAGGAATAACTCACCGGGTGACTTCTGTCATCCGGTGAGTTTAGTAAATTCACCCCGTGAGTTTAGTTATCCGGTGAATCAGTTTATCAATAAATTTTTAATTTTGGAAATATTTTAAAATTCTATAATATTTTATAAATATTAACAGATCAATCAATTGCAATAGATGATGGATATTCCTTCCAAATATGATCCTTCAAAGACTGAAGATAAATGGTATGATTACTGGTTGAAACATGGTTTGTTCAGATCTATGCCGGATAACAGGGAACCATATACAATTGTTATTCCTCCTCCGAATGTTACCGGGGTATTACATATGGGACATATGTTAAATAATACACTTCAGGATGTATTGATCAGGAAGAAAAAAATGGAAGGGAAAAATACATTATGGGTTCCTGGCACTGATCATGCATCAATAGCTACGGAAGCTAAGGTAGTTGCAAAGCTGAAGGAAGAAGGGATCGATAAATCTGATCTGATGAGGGAGGAATTCCTGAAACATGTCTGGGCCTGGAAGGAAAAATATGGAGGGATTATTCTTGAGCAGTTGAAGAAACTGGGAGCATCATGTGACTGGGACCGTACTCTTTTCACAATGGATGAGCATTATTACGAAAGTGTCATTTTTGTTTTCATTGATCTTTTCAGGAAAGGATATATCTATCGTGGAGTACGGATGATCAACTGGGATCCCAGGGCAAAAACGGCAGTATCTGATGAAGAGGTAATATACCGGGAAGTAAAATCGAAGTTGTATTATGTCAGATACAGAATTGAGCATTCTGATGAATGGATCATAATAGCAACGACACGACCCGAAACTATTCTCGGGGATACTGCCGTGGCTGTACATCCCGGGGATAAAAGGTATTTTAAGTATCACGGGAAGAAAATCATTATTCCTCTGGTCGAGAGATCGGTTCCATTGATTACAGATCATTATGTTGATAAAGAATTTGGTACCGGGGCACTGAAGATCACCCCTGCTCATGACGAAAATGATTATGAAATAGGGATGAGGCACGATCTTGAAATAGTTGATATATTGAATGATGATGGTACATTAAGTGAGTCGGCACAGTTTTTTGTTGGCATGGATTGTTTTGAAGCAAGGGACGAGATAGTAAAAGAACTGGATAAAAAAGGCCATCTTGTTAAGGTTGAGGATTATATCAATAAACTGGGCTTTTCCGAACGTACCAATGCTGTTATTGAGCCCAGGTTGTCGAGGCAATGGTTTCTCAGGATGAAGGAATTGTCCGAACCAGCCCTTGATAATGTTTTAAACGGTAATATTCAGTTCCATCCCGGTAAATTCGTGAATACCTATCGCTACTGGATGGAGAACGTGAAGGATTGGTGTATATCCAGGCAGTTATGGTGGGGTCACCGTATCCCGGCTTATTATATTAAAGGAACAGACGATTTTGTTGTGGCAGCTTCCATTGATAAAGCCCTTGAAGAGGCGAGAGAAAAAACCGGCGATTCGGAACTCAGGAAAACCGATCTTCACCAGGATGAAGATGTACTGGATACCTGGTTCTCATCATGGCTCTGGCCAATTGTGGTTTTTGACGGCATTCGTAGACCTGATAACCCGGATTATAAGTATTATTATCCGACAAATGATCTTGTTACCGCTCCTGAAATTTTGTTTTTCTGGGTAGCCCGCATGATTATGGCAGGATATGAATATGCAGGCGATAAGCCATTTTATAATGTTTACCTGACCGGAACCGTGAGAGACGCTGACAGGCGCAGAATGTCAAAATCACTGGGGAATTCACCGGAACCACTTGATCTCATCAGGAAATATTCAGCAGATGGCGTGCGCGTGGGTATGCTGCTTTGTTCGCCAGCAGGAGGAGATTTATTGTATGATGATAGTTTGCCGGAGCAGGGAAGAAATTTCGGGAACAAAATATGGAATGCTTTCAGGCTTATAAAACAATGGAAAGTCGACCGGTCATTGCCTCAGCCCGATAATGCCGCCGCTGCAATGAAATGGTTCCATAACAAACTGCATCAGGGAATCAGACAGATTGAGGAACAATTCAGAAATTACAGGATCTCGGAAGCTTTGATGACTGTTTACCGGCTTTTCTGGGATGAATTTTCAGCCTGGTACCTTGAAAGTATTAAACCAGGCCATCATCAACCGGTTGACGGCAGGACATATGATTCTACTTTATACTTTTTGGATGTATTGTTGAAATTAATACATCCCTTTATGCCTTTTATTACTGAAGAAATCTGGCACCTGCTGGAAGAAAGAAAAGATGGTGAAAGCATCATGAAGGAACGGGTTCCGGATCCGGAAAATATTGACATCCAGGTACTGAAGGATTTTGAAGATCTCAAGGGAACTGTTACTTCTATTCGGAATATCAGAAAGGAAAAACAAATTCCAAACAGGGAAAAAATACAACTTGTGGTAAAAGATACAAACAGCAGCTATAGGAACATCTTTGAATCTGTCCTTCAGAAACTTGGAAATATTGAGAAAGTCGAGTTCACTGGCGAAAAAATTGAGGGTGCCATATCATTTCGTGTCAAAGCTACTGAATATTATATCCCGCTGAAGGATAAGATCGATCGTTCTGAAGAACTCAGGAAGTTAAATGAAGAACTGCATTATACCAGGGGATTCCTTCAATCGGTTCTGGTAAAGCTGGAAAATAGCAATTTTATAAAAAATGCACCGAAGCAAATAGTGGAAAAAGAAAGAAAGAAAAAAGAAGATGCTGAGAGCAGGATCAGGATGCTGGAGGAAAGGCTTAAAAGTTTTCAGAAAGAGTGAGCTGCTAAGAGTGTGAAAGTATGAAAGTGTGAAGGTGTAAAAGTTCTGCCGGTTGTTAACCGGGGTGTATGGTTTCTGGTTTAGATTTGGGTGTGAATGCGGGTTCTGCTGATTACCAATTTTATCTGCCGGATCTGCCATTTGGCGGAGAAGGCAGGCGGCAGTTGTCTAATGTTGGGTGACACAGAAAAGAGGCTGTCTAAAAAGTCTATTAAAACATTTAACCACAGAGGAAACAGA
>CAZGOR010000160.1:0-8451 GCA_964527875.1 uncultured Bacteroides sp.
CTGTTCCTGATTCTCTGAAGTGTTGCCATCGGTTGTCTGCTTAATTATTCCTGAAAAATCAAGCTACGAATATAATAATTATATCCGTAATCAGGAAGAGCACCATGAAAAAGAGATACCCATCGCGGAAGACAAAAAAACCGGGAACACAAAGCTTAGCTGGTTTTGGTGAGATGGACAAGCTCGATGCGGGTTTGACTGACATCAAGGATCTTGAAGATAAATGGTTCGAGAATGATTTTCTCGTTTACTTTTGGAATGCTTTCATTATAAAACAGGATCAGTCCCGCCAGTGTTTCATATTCATCTGTTTTGGGTATCTGGAGATTGTAAGTATTATTCAGGTAGTCTATTTCATGTCTTCCGGAAAAGATATAATCATTTTCACCGATCTTTTTTTCAACTAGTTTCGAATAGTCGTGTTCATCTTCAATTTCTCCAACGATCTCTTCAAGAATATCTTCCATGGTGACAATGCCGCTGGTTCCTCCAAATTCATCAACAACCAGTGCAATGCCCTTATGTTCTTTGATAAATGATTGGAGAAGCTTATTTGCCGGCATTGTCTCAGGTACGATGGGAAGGTTGATGATCCTGGATTTGATATCCGGAGGATCCTTAAAGATTTCTTTGGAATGGAAGTATCCGATCACATTATCTGTTGTTTCTTTATAGATGATTATTTTTGACAGACCTGTTTCGATGAGTATTTGTTTAAGTTCTTCAATAGTACTATTTTCTTCAAGGGCAACGATTTCGTTCCGTGGCACCATACAATCGCGTATTCTGACATTTGACAGGTCAAGAACATTCTGAAATATTCTGATCTCATCATTTTCATCGGATATTCCGTTCAACTGATCATGTGATTTGCTGAGGAGGTGGTCCAGGTCTATTCTTCCAAAAACCTGTTCACCAGCCTGCATTTTCAAAGGTTTTCCCGTCAGGATCCGGATCAGGAACCGCGATATTGCAATCACGATACGTGTAAATGGGTAGAGTAGGATATAGAATATAAAGACTGGAATGGAAAAGATCTTCAGTGCAAAATTGGAGTCTATAATAAAAACTGTCTTAGGAAGAAATTCTGCTGTCAGGATGATGATCAATGTGGATACGATTGTCTGGATAGTGATGATCAGGACGTATGAATCGGTAAACGATACGATCAGGGGTTCGAGGATAATAGCCATCATGATACCATAAATGACGAGTGCGATATTATTTCCAACGAGCATGGTGGCTATATACTGCCCGGGATATTCAGAAAAGAAGGATATGATTCTTGATCCGAAGTTGCCCTGTTTTCTGTCGAGTTCGATTTTCAGTTTATTTGCTGAAATAAAAGCGATTTCCATTCCGGAAAAAAAGGCCGAAAGAACAATTGACAGGAGAATGATGAGAGCGACATTCATATTAAAAGGATATTATTTTCGCTTTTTTCTCAGCGTTCGGCGCATATAATACATTGCGAAACCGGTGAATGCAATAAGGAAGAAAAGCCAGCTTTCCCTTAAACCCTCCATGTATGTCTGGTGTATACCAGCAATCAGACCAAGGATAGCGATAACGAGCCAGAAGATCTCGAGAATATAAAAGATACGGTTATTCATTTCTAACTTTTACAGTTCCTTTTGAACCTTTCAGTTTCCATTTAGTCAGATCCTGGTTAGCTTCGAATCCATCCTCACCATAAAAAGTCCCATCTTCATTTACGATTCTTGAATAAGTATGTGAATAGATCAATTTTTTCTGCTGATCCCAGAAGAGATGTTCTGTATTCAGTTGATTTCCATTTATAAGATTGCGTGCCTCAACGTCATTCTTGGCCTCCCATAGACCTTCTTCCTCATAATATATCGCATGTTTTGCTTCAATGACAGATTCAACTCTGAGACTATCGTCATAAAAATAGGCTGTTAAACCTTGTGGGAACTCAATGTATGTTTTTTCAACATCGGTGTATCTTACAATTTCCGGTGCCAGCAGCCGTAGTTTTACCTTTCCTGAATCGCTGTGAATGATCTCGTAATTCTGTCCTGTAAGTTCCGGCAGACTCTGAGGTGAAGTGATTGTTTTGATTTTCTCAATATCATTTTCACAGGCAAGCAGAAACAACAGCCCTACCATGACAGGAATCAGTGAACGTTGAGAAAATAATTCCTGCCGGGATTTTATGGCTTTTCTGCATTTATCTGGATCTGACTGTTGTTTTTTCATTTATCCAGCTACCGACTGTATATGAATCGCCATTTTCCAGGCTATAGAAGAAAGTAGTTTCGATGTCCGGGAAATACATTGAGTATGTCTCGATCCGTTCATTTGCTTTCTCAGTCACAGTGGAATCAATGTTTTTCGCCTCGAAAAATTTATCCACAGCTGCCCAGTATACCGCGGTTTGTTCGAAGTCATCATCGAAACTATCTTTGCCTGTGATGTAAGCGTCACCGATAAGAATATATGGTTCGCCCCAGTCCGGTCGATATTTAATTGCATCGAGGGCATATTGTTTTGCTGTCCGGGGATCATTCAATTTGGAATTGGTGATCACACCAAGCTGATAATAATAATCCGCTTTATTTTCCGGTTCAGTTTCTTTTTCAATTGCTTCAAGATAATATCCGGCAGCTTTCTCGAATTGATCTTTGGTAACGAACAGTTTCGCGAGACTGAATGCTGATTGAGCAGTAGGTTCAAGTTTATAAAGCGCTTCAGCAGCCTGTTCATAAAACATATCCTGTTCACAGTCGAGAGTACCCAGGAATGAAACGACTCTTTTAAGATATAGTATATTCTCTTTGTTTTCTTCAAACTTGGGTTTGAAAAAATGTATCAATGCTTCACATGTAGAAGCTCCTGAAGCAATAAAATTCCGGTCGACATGATCCTTGACTCTCAGTGCATCTTCATCATCCGGATTTTTAGTCAGGGCGTTGTCTATGATTTCGGTGGCAATGGAATAATTATCAATTAATGTCATATCTGATAACCGGCCTTCCTGGTAAAGTGTATAGGTGGCTGTCATAAAAGTAGCCACAACCGGCATGGAAGATTTGTTTTTAATTAAACCAACCGATTCTTCCAGATAACCATATCCTTCTTCGACACGATTGATATCATTGTTTCTATATCTCAGTAGATCAATTGCTTTACGTCCCAGTATCGAACCTTTATGATCAAAGTATTTAATTCTCTTGTCATAAATCATCATCAGGGTATCAATCAGAGCCTCCTGTTTTTCTGGATCTTTTTCATTGACAATTAGCTGATTGAACATTTTTGCCCCATCGATATACATGTTCTGGCTTGAAGCAGGACATTCATTGAAGACCTTTCTCCAATAGATAATTCCATCCTCATAATTACCATATTTTACATATTCCCTGTATAATGACAGGTTTTTGAGGCATCTTAAGCTGTCTTCGCCATGGCCATATTTTGAACCATCCTCAATACCTTTCTGGCCCCTGACTGTCATTGCAAACAGGATCAAAACAATTCCTGTAATGGCTTGTCTGATCAGCTTTTTCATTTTCAAACTAGAATTAATTAATCGTATTTACGTTTTATAAACCAAAAATCATGCAAAGTTACATTAAAACTTAAAAACAAATAATTTTCCTTTATCAAATCATTTTCAAGTGTTCCTCTTCGACCTATTTCACATGCCATATTACATGATGACAAAGCCCCTCTTAACGGTAAACCAATCCCAAAACTTATGCCATAATCTTTAAGTTGCTCATCCTTTAATTTCAGGTACATATTTTCATAATGTGCCCCGGCCCTGTAAGATATCCTTTTATGATAGCCACTCAAAGCTGTTGGATCAGGTATTATTTCAAGGCCAAAATGGGCTGAATTATTTTTTCCAAGTGGTTCATTCTTATTGAAAAATGAAGCATTGGTCCAGTCCTGTTCATAATAATCAAAACCAACTGTGAATCTGTTATTGTAATTAAAGCTTAAACCACCACCAAGTTTATAAGGCATCTCAATGTTACCATCGGAACTGGTTTGGTCAATAATGAACTCGGGTATGAGCACAAGTGTGTCATTTATCTGTTGCCCACTACCGTCAAATAAATTACTTGTGGTTATCCGGTTTTCGGCTTTGATTTTGGTACTGAGGTCATATATGCCGCCTATAGTGAATGTATAACGTTCTGCGAAAGTATGGTAATACTGTATCCCGAAATGGTAAATAAAATCGTTGATGATTGTCCTGTTTTCCATCGTTGTTATGCTATAATCATCATTTAACGGGAATTCTAATTGTTTTGAAATATCCATTGATCCGAAAAGATAGGTGAAGTTAGCACCTATACTCAGGCCTTTGAAGATTTTAAAAGATGTACCCAGGTAAAGTTGATTGAATCCTCCATGTCCTTCGAAGATATAGTCAACAGGATCGTTGTTCTCCAAAAAATCATTTTCTATAATTGAATAACCAACTGAAGAGAAAGGAAGGACACCGAAGCTTGTTTTCCACCATTTGGTTATTGGAAAAGCAATGGCCAGGTGATCCATTCTAAAATTTCTTGAGGTACTGGTATTCGAATTGGTTTCATATGTTCTGAAAGCAGACTTGAACCCGAAGTTAAAAAGAAAAGAGAGGGTATCCTGTGCTGTATAAGAAGCCGGATTAAGGTAATTAATGTAGTTGTTATCTCTCAGGGCAAGGCCAATGCTACCCATAGCCCGGCTTCTTTCGAAACCTTTTCCGGCTAGTTCCCCGATGCCGTACCTTGAATAGGGTGATTTGGTGTTTACCTGTGCCGGAACCGGGGACCAGGATAAAACAAATAAACCAAGCAAAAAGACCGGTATGCAGCTAATTCTTTTCAAATGTTGAATTCCAGTATTTTATTCAGGCCCTTAAGTGTTAAATTTAAATCCACAAAGATGGTATTTTTTAATTTTTTAACAAAAAAGTATGCATCTCCCCCCGTAATAATTACTTTGAGTTTTTTTGTCGTTTCATTCAGCCTGTTAATATAACCGTTGAGCTCAAAAATGATTCCGTTCTGAACGCCATTTACGATGGCACTATCCGTGTCGGATCCGAAAAGTTCAAAATCTTCATGTGGCTCCTCCAGGGGAAGGTTCGCGGTATATTCATTCAGAGCTTTGTATCTGATAGACATACCGGGAGAAATATTTCCGCCGGTATATTCATTCATATGGTTTACGAAATCAATTGTAATGGCACTGCCAATATCAATAACCAGAACGTTCGATCGGGGGAAAATAGTATTTGCTCCCACAGCTGCCGCAAGCCTGTCATATCCAAGTGTCGCGGGCGACAGGTAAAGATTTTTAAGGGGAATCGGTGTATCAGCGGTCAGTTCAATGAAATGTTCAAATTTGTCTTGCAGGTATTGAAGGAGTGCAGGATCTTTTTTACGAACACTTGAAAGGATTGAATATCTCAGTTTGGGAAAGTCCTGCATGATTGAAGAAACATATTCATCTGAAATATCAGGAATCGTTTCCCTGAACAGGATTTCCTGATCATGGAAAACAGCGGTTTTGACAAGAGAAGTGCCGATATCGATGATGAAGTTCAAAGTTTATAGTTCAAAGTTCAAAGTTTATAGTTCAAAGTTCCCATTTCCATGCTCCATGCTATCAGTTCAAAGTTACAAGTTACAGGTTACAAGTTACAAGTTGTAAATCAGGAGCATAAAAATAATAAAATTGTTATATAAAAAAATAGCCAGCGGTACACTGGCTATTTCTTTGCCTAACGAGTTGATTACTAGTGTTCTATTATAACTTGAATTGAAAACATTTTCCCTTCACGGATAAGATTAATAATATAAGGACCTTCTGGCAGGTTACTTGTATTGATCCTGTATGGGAATTCCCTGAATTCATCTGTATATTTTACCATACCTGTTTTATCAACCATTTTTAAAACACATTCACTTCCAGGACTTGAATCTTCAGCAGTCATTTTTTCCTGATCAACATCTATATCTATATAACGATCTGCCGGATTGGGAGATGCCATATAATATCCATCCCCGCAATCCCAGTACTCACCCAGATAACCCACGAGAATCTCCACGTCATCACAATCAGTACAGCAGGTTTCTGCGGTTATAATCACTTGTCCGCCCGGTTGGTTATTCGTATGAATGGATATCATATTCTGGTATTGGTAATAGAAAGTCCATTCTTCGGGATAAGTCCATTCATAGTCTGAGGTCAAACAACTGGTATTATTGACAGCATATAGATGATAAGTTGTATACGGACATAAAAAGAAGTACCCGTAAGAATAAGGTGCTTTTCCCCCGGATGAGTAATAAACGTCCAGTTCGGCTTCAGGACCTATGACTACAATATCTTTTTCTAAATCAAATGTGGGACAATCATTCCTGGTAAGTGTGTAGTATAATGTACCTTCTCCCGGGACTAAACAAGAAATACCTCTAAAAGTAGCTGATGAGCCGGTTCCAGAATTGGGTGTAACCATATTGCTTGGGCTGAAAGACCAGCTTCCGGAATAACCTTCCGGCATTGAAGGAGAGATTGAATAAGTTTTATTCGAGGTACAAACATAAGAATCACCGGATATTCCAAAATTCTCAACTTCTATTTTAATATTCTTTTCATACCATTTCGACCACGGTTGATCTAAACGGTATGTATAACGATATTTAAATTTAATGTATCGATACTGGTTGGGAATTCTATCGTTTCTTGATATTCCAATTGAAATTTTTACTGTACCATAATCTTCAATATTTACCCATCCAACACTTGGTTCCTCTGCAAATGAATATTGGGGATAACAATATGGGGTCTGAATCGTTAAGTCTCCCTCTCCTTGTGTCACTGTAAATTGCCAATATGCGGTCAACATATCTGTGAAATTTACATCTACAAAACCACTGTAATCAGCACATTCAAAAGGCACATAAAAATTTGGAGGCGCAGAAACTTCGAAGGGATAAACATCTTGGAAATTGAAAATAACACCAAGAAATAAAATAAGTGTTGAGAACTTAGCTTTTGTTTTCATAGTTTTTAAATTTTTGGTTAGAATTAAAATAAAAGTATAAACCAACTTTAATGTATAGATTATTAAAGTGTTGATTAGAAGTATATTCTTCGAGATTTTTTACAAACATGATTGTGTGGTCATAAACAATCATTGGATTTAAAACAATGTTTGCGGATAAAAATTGAGGATAGCTCGCACCTACTCCAAATTGAGCGATATGAATATTGCTCGAACCATGAAATCCGGTCGTGGATTCATGTTTAAAGTGATCTTTCCCATATCCACCGAACATTTCAATATAAACTGCATCAATTAGAAGTGTTTTATAATAATAACTTGATATCCAATCATTGTTGTGTGTATAAGAATTAGAAGTTTTTTCATTAAACAGGTATAGATTTAACCTGAAACCCAGGAAAGATTTGTGTGTTATCAAACAGCTAAAGTCAATATCAATATTTATGTTAGTGTATTTTTCATTATATTTTATATTATCAATAAACTGAATATCAGCATTTCCGCCTATGCTGATCCCTCCTTTTTCATATGATTGTGCATTGACAGTAATTATAATAAGAATAAAACATCCAATTAATATTGTATTTAATAAAATCTTTTTCAAAATGGTTATTTATTAAAAATAAACAGGAATCCTAAATAAATGTTGATGGAATCTTTAGGTAAGAAACGTTTTGCGTCATCAGAAAAATAAGTATTGCTTTTTAATATCTTATATGATATGCTTGGTTCGAACAGGACTTTACCCGGTAATTGAAAGGAATAACCCATAAAAAATTCATATTTGAAACCAAATGAATGAGATCTTGGAGTATAAAAAGTATTCGGTAATGGGTTAGGTTCCCATATTCTTTTTTTTTCAAATTCAAAACCGATTAAAGTTTGAAAGAATAAATCAATGGGTGTGTAATATTTTAATAACAAGCCTGGACCGATTGCAACAGATCTCATATTAACTGTATCAGAATTTTTCAAACCTGCTGTCAATGAAATATTTGCTCCATAGAATAAGTTGTTATTTCTTTCTGAATGATCAAAAGACTCTGTTTTAAAACTGGACAATCTTAGTGGTCTGAATGATTTTAAAATTTCACAATTGATTGTTGATATAATAACCCATTGATTACCCCATTGTAGATGTTTTGCTTGTTGAACCTTTCCGGAAAAACTACCACCAGCTAAATATTCCTTAATGATCTGAGCCTGAGAATAAGGAGCAAGAATAAATAACAATAAAAAGAATATATATCTCATTAATCAGGAATTATATATAAAATTAAATATTATTACAACCTCAGTCAATTCCCATTTTTGGGGATTTTTTATATTACTTAAAAATCTAAATTGAATTTTTTGAACCGGAGTTCATCCGGTATTTGAACAAAGGCTATTCAATTTCGGCCAAATTAGTTTAAATC
>CAZGOR010000161.1:0-8339 GCA_964527875.1 uncultured Bacteroides sp.
CGATCATTCCTGTTCCCTGGTAACGTAGTATCAGGTGTTGGATTCTCGAAATAATATCATAACTTTTAGTGATCTCATGCTCTGGATAGGCTATTCTTTCTATAGCAAAGGGAGAATAACCCATCGCATTATTCATTCCCATAGCGTGAAAAACAGCCACTGCCCCCCTCATATCGCGCCTTGCTTCCGGAATAAATAGTGGATTTCCCGACTGGTCATACCATGCACACCATTCTTCGAAATAAGGATTGTGAATATCTGGCGTATACATATCTATTTCCGGTGCAGCGGCCTTCCACACATCCATAACATAGGGCAACGGACCACCACTGGGATATTGTCCAGGTTGAGGGCATTCCGGTTGCGACAGCCAGGCATTGACAAACATCGGTAAAGGATATTCCGCTTTCCCGAGTTCAACCATTCGTTGTATAAAACATGCATAATACCATGACATAAATATCTCATCAGTAAAAAAGGAACGTTGGCACCAGTCGGGATTATATGGCTTGTTAGTCCCAAAAATTTCTTCCCATGTGCCTAAAGTTTTGTATGCATTTTCCTGCCAAACTTTTTTCAATTCCGGCATCAATTGATCTTTATGCTTTACAAGATAATTAATCAACTGTTCCGGAACCTGACTGTTGAATGCTTCATTAGCAACCTGGCTTCTATCTCTGGAATCACCTCGTACTCCCACTTCATTTTGAACCTGGATCATTATTACAGTATTTTCTTTACTGTCGACTTCTTTCAAATGTTTCATTAAAGCAGCGAATGCTTTGGCATCAGCTTCCATGGTGGCCTTGCCAAATGTGGAAAGTATTTCCAGTGAATTGCCATTTATATCTTTGACAAGAGGGAACCTTTCCTGGTCATTTTTAATCCAGGCAGGTGTATAGGTAGACACCCCGTTTTTCCAGCTGCCAAACCATAATAAGATGAGTTTTAAGTTATATTCTCTTGCCTCTTCAATGATACCATCAACCAGAGAAAAGTCAAATTTCCCTTCTTCTGGTTCAGTAAGCGCCCATGAAACAACAACCAATAATGTATTAACGTGAGCCTCAACAATACGCGGCCATAAAGGTTTCATGTACTCAATACTCGAAGAACTTGAGTTGTGCAATTCACCGCCGATTATTAAAAAAGGTTTGTTGTGGACAATTAACTGGATTGCTGTTCCCTGCTTGCGTAGATAAGGAATGGTATCTTTTTCCTTTGATTCCAATGAAGATAGAACCTTTCGGTCAGAACAAGAACAAAGAACTATGATAGCTACTAAAACATATAGCTTAGGATTAAAGCCTTTGATAAGATTGTGTATTAATGTCTCCATTATCTTTAGGATTAAATAATTTCTACTCTTGCCAATCTGCTGAATCAATCCCGTGATTTTTCACTATTACAGATCTCTCTTTAAAAGAGTCATAAAAACAGATAAATCGTTTACAGAGCCTATCACAGAAGCATCATGCACCTAAAATTGGACACTCAAACTTGAAATTAATTCGATTTCTTGCCTGAGAAATAATTGTTTATCAATATCACACAATCTAAAAATTGATATTAAAAAATTGAACAAAATTCTACCCCGGGGAATCCCCGGGATTTCGTTCAACAGCTGGTATATTCCAATGTTCAAGCTTTTTCCACTTTGACTTATTGTAAGTATTTATTCTACAACTTCAAATCCAGTCAATTCGGCAAATTCTTTAATCTGCCTTTTTATATTGCCATAAAATACTACTTGATGACATCCCCAACTTCCAAACCAGTTACGGAACGCACCGCCCTCAGGATCAGAAGGTAACAGATAAGAACTCTCAGGATCATCGAGTTTTACTACCAGTTTATTCCTACAAAGTACATTTTCGAAATCTTTATAAAGATCAGGACCATCAAGTGCTTTGCCAGTAAAAATCGATACTTTTTTTCTGTAAACATCAAATTTAACAACCGTAACGGTTTCGTTTACAGGCCATTTTTGGGTTGTGGCAGTTGGAATATTCTCCTCATCATTCAGTTTAGCCCATTCTGCACCATGGTGTATGTGATCTCTTATTAAATAAGGTATTCTATCATCGCCATGTGGATTGACCGGAGCACCACAATGACCAATCACGATGACATCTTCAGGACGTACACCTGTTGGCTCAAATGACCAATCATTTAACACATCTCCGTCAAAACCCATATAACCTCCCGTTAAATAAGTCCCAATCATCATAGTTGCAAGACAATCTAAGTGACTCTGGCAAGATGCTGGTATATGCTCTTTAGACAACTCCAATATGGATAAGGGAAACCAAACATTTGTTTTCGAACCTTCCGGATTCAGATAACCTGCTAAATAAGATGTAGTCATTGTTATTGCATCACCTTCATATTTTCTCAAAAATTCTTTAAGGCTAAGATATAATCTCGCATTTCTTACTATGTCTTTTTTCGTGACTGTTTTTACTTCCGTAGCATCATTTATCCAAACATTGGCAATTTTTTCTGCATCTTTTTCTTTAACTCTTTTCATTTCCTTAATTAATTCATCCGATCTAACTATTACTATCTCAATTCCCAAATATTGTTTTAGCCTCTTAGGAAAATTACGATCATAATCATTGACTGGTTCATTTGTTGGTTTATGACCAAATTGATCTACCAGATTAATTTTGTCGTAGTCCTGAATACTTATAATTTTGGCACCTTTCAGCTTATTCCGGACTTCTTGTTCAGACAATGGTTTAAGAGAGCTATCATAATCCTGTGCTTGTACAAGAGTTTGGTTTGAAAACAGAACTAAAAATACAAGCAAAAATTTAGCAAGAATTAAACAATTCAAAATTCTTTTCATTCTTTTAAATTTTAATAATTATCTGATAGAATGTTTATTAAAAAATTTTTAAATCCGTCAGCTGGTTGACAACCATTCGTTGCACTCGTTTTCACATTAAAAATTTAATCAATTTCTTTAGTAAGTTAATTAATTAAATTTTTCATGTTCGTTTCATAATATTTAATAAATAAAAATAAGAATTATTAAAACTAATGTATTTTACTTATATTCAAAGTATTAACTTAAAAAATATCAGCAAATAATAATTTGATATTTTAATGTTTATCAGATACCTGAAATTTTTTGATACTAAACAATGATAACTTCAAAATCCATCAGTTCTGCCAGATCCCTGATCTGATCTGTATAATCTCCAAACACCATAGACAGATGATGCCCAATGTCCTGCATTTTACGCATTGTTTCCTTACTATCATTGACTTTGAAACTCACATTTTGTGAACAATTAAGGCCGTCCATTCCTCCGCCTCCCGATATCTCACCGGGGATAACCAGAATTTTTTTACCTGTGGGGTCGAAACGGGAAAGTGTTACTTTCTGACCTTTTTTGCTTTCATAATCATAACGAAGGGTGGCTCCGAAGCCTGCCGCTGTGAAGCTCTTGATCTCATAATAATCATGGGCCTGGTCAAATCCGCTCATCTTTGTCGGGGAATCGGAGTGATGCAGTCTCAGGATGTTGTTCTCCAGGTCGAAATCAGGATTGCCCATATAAGCGGGCTTCTGTGAGATATACATCATCACGGCCATAGCCATCAGGGCGCTGACATCTTTTTCACAGACCGACGGAAAACCTGCATTCTTTAATAACGAATGTGTCATGCAGGGAGTGAATCTTCTGTTCCAGGGTTCCATGGAGCTGCATAGTTCGAAACACTCAATGCCAAAAGCATTACAATCATATTTACTCATAAAATGCAGAACAGTTAAATAAAAATTAAAACTGCTGGCAACATCCTCTTCTGTCATATTGATGTCCGATGCTCCGCTTACTAACTCTTTCGCCATTTCTTCAGCTTTCCTGAGGATACTCTTATCTTTCATCAGCGTATCCATCTCAGTAAAGAATTCTTTATAATCTACTGTCTGGTATCCTAACCCGTATTTTTCCTTCAAAAAATCAAGATCGCCGATAGAGCTGATAACACCTTTCGGGACTACTTCCTTGAAATTCGTCACATTCAAAAAACGGGTCTCCCTGATCCCCTTCCTGGCCTTGAAGGTCATGAGCAGGCTGCTTAATTGTTCCATATTTTGCACATAGAAGCTTTCATGACCATGTAACCTGAGTCCTGCCGGTGTATCAAGACCCCAACCTGCAACATTGGCCATAATCACCGGCTTCTTATAAACTTCTGCTATCCTCAGACAGGTAAATTGTGGCAGACCACCTATAACCACATACACATCCGTATTCTTATCATCTTCCCTTAGTTTTGCAAGTTCCTCATCCTTCAGCATGACTTCAGGATTGCCTTTTTCCACCCAGAGGAAAACACCTTCAGGTTTCAGGATATTTATTCCCGGAGGGAAAGAATAATCCTTTACCTGGCTGGTCAAGCGTTCAAGATAATTTTGTAATCGTTCGGTTTCTGCTTCCATGGTCAGGTTCTCCAGCTTGCCTACCCGGCATGAACCTTCATAGGTTTCTTCATGAATGGGTCCAGTAAGTACAAACTTCACGGATAGTGAAGTAAACGCAGCACTTTGGATCGTCTTATCCGGTCCGAATAAATAAGATGTAATCCCTGCCGGAGTAAAAGCAAATGCCCCGGCAGCCATAGCCGATGTTCCGATAAATTCACGGCGTGTTAAATTAAATTTTTTAGCTTTCATAATCATAATTTTTGATTATTATTGAATACAATTTTTGTGGCGTTTCGGCTTTAACTAAAGACTTGTTTACTGATGAATTTATTATTTTTAAAAGTAACTCACATTTCCTTATATTCATAAATTAATTATCCGATTTAAATTATTTGAATCAGATCATAACTGTCCTGTTTTTTCTAAGTGATAAAAATCTTACCGTTCGACATGTTTAATTATTGCTGATAGTTGATCCTTAATTAATAACTCATAAACTAAAAATAAACATTAGAATAGAGCTTTTCATTATTGTTTAAATTAACGTGAGTTCGATATATGTTTTGTAATAACTAATTGATTTTTAGCCTGATATATGTTGCTGGAATATTGGAATGTTTGAATATTGGATCCTAATGATATACTACTTTTATATATTATATTATTCCATTATTCCACTATTCCATTATTCCATATACCCTGGACTATTAAAATTATTCATATTCAACACTTTATAACTCATACTTATGTCAAACTGACGTTAATTTATATGTTTAGAAATTATTTTTGCTATACTTAAACTATCCTTTAGTTCTCTATTGGGATTTTTAATAACTCCTTCTGCGGTAGTAACATCAAAACCAATTAATTTTGCTAATTTTAGGATCTCTTCTTTATAATCACCACAAAAAACCGCATCATGATATCCCCATTTTCCCATATGTCTGAAACCTTTACCTCCTTCAGTAACAGGGAATAAATAACAATCTTTGGAATTTTCACAATCTTTGTAATTATCTACTTTCACCACCAATTTATCTCTACATGCTGTTTCTTCAAAATCTCGAAAATAAAAATCCCCTGCAACAATTTCACCAGTAAAGACCGAAACCACCTTTTCCCACACATTAAATTTTGTAATTGTAACAGTCTCCCCAATTGGCCAGTGTGTCAATAACGATACAAAAGGAGCTCCTTGAATTTTACCAGTAGGATAAGGTAATATTATTCCATCTTTTCCACGGGTCATTCCATATTGATGGGATCTTATGATATAAGGGACTCTGTCTTTACCATGTGGATTAATGGGCATATAACAATGGCCAAAGATGACTACATCCCTGGGTTGTTCGAATTCTGGTTTAAGTTTAAAAAGATAATTGCTTAACCGATCTCCTATAAATCCGGGTCTGCCTGAAATATAAGTACCTGTCATTTGAGTAACCAAGGCATCTACCATTCCCTCACAGCATGCTGGTATCCCATCCAAATACGACTGCATTTCTGCTAGTGGAGGCATTTCTGTGATATTAAGAACATTTTGTTCCCTGGTAATCAATGTCCAGGCATTAGCATTATATTTCTCCAACAGTTTTTTAATAGACAGATACATTTTAGCAACTTTTATGATATCTTCCTTTTCTACTTCAACTACAGCCTCTGCTTCTCTTATCCATTTGTCAGCAACTTCCGCCGCTTCATCTTCTGAAATAACGCTCATCCCTTCAATCAATTCCGAAGGTGGAATAATTTGCATATCGATACCCAAATATTTTTTTAAACTATCCGGATAACTTTTACTATAAAGGCCTATTTTGGTTCCTTCCTCACCAAAAGAAAATTTATGGCCCTTCCCGGCAGGAATAGAATTTTCCCAGTAATCAAGACCCAAATCCCATGCATTAATCTTCTCACCATATTGAATAAGTAATAATTTGGGTGGAATATCGGGTATTTTTAGCATTTCCTGTTCCTTTTTGGTATTTTCTTTATTTTTTTGTTCCCTTTTGGAACATGATAATCCTCCTATGATTAATGCAAGAAAAATTATCCCCAAAACTGTTTTTTTACATTTTACAATAAACATTATAACCTCTCTTTCTTATTGCTATTTTAGACTTCTTAATTTTTCAATTATTTATTATTTTCTCTTAAGCCAGAGTTGTTCAATTTCCTCCAGCGATTTTCCTTTTGTTTCAGGAACGTATAAATAGGTAAACAGCCATTGCAAAAAACTCATTAGTGCCAGGAAAAGAAAGGTGCTTGCACCGCCAACAGACACTAAAAAGTAAGGGAAAAACAATACCACTAAAAAGTTGAATATCCACTGAGTAAATGAGGCAAAAGCAACAGCCGAGCCTCTTATTTTATTGGGAAATATTTCGGATACAAGTGTCCAGAAAACCGGACCGATGCATGAAGAAAAAAATGCACAAAACAGCATAATGCAAGCCAAAGTGAGTATACTACTAAGATTAAAGTAAAACGATATAGACAATATCACCAAAGTTACAGCCATACCCATTGAGCCTGTTAAATAGAGCTTGCGCCGTCCTACTTTATCAATAAGTAATATTGCAACAAAGGTGAACAGGCTATTGATAAGTCCTATAAGAGAAGTCTGGAGCAAGGCATTTTTAATTTCGATGCCTGCAGTTATAAGAATTTTTGGTGCATAATCGATTACAGTATTAATACCGCTTATCTGTACAAAAATGGCTAAAAAGAATCCCACCATAATAACTTTACGGAATGATGGTTTAAACAGATCGCCAATGGTGACAGACGCTGAATTTTCTTTAATCGATTCAGCGATCTCTTTCATCTCAATTTCTGCCAATGCCGTGCCGCTGATTCTTGTAAGCACTTTTAACGACTTTTCTTTCAGGCCTGCTTTATATAACCAGCGGGGGCTTTCGGGAATGAAAAATAGTCCGATAAAAAACAATACCGAAGGTATAATGCCGGTGGCAAACATCCAGCGCCAGTTATTATCCACATCGTGCAACAAATAATTGATTGTATATGAAATGATTATCCCCAATGTAATCGTGAGTTGATAGATTGCCACAAGCATTCCCCTTTTTTCGGGAGGGGAAACTTCTGCCACGTACATGGGAGATAGAACTGAAGCAGCACCCACTGCAAGGCCACCAAATAAACGGGCTATGATAAAACCTTTTGAGCTCGAAGCCAGGGCTGTGGCAACACATGAAAAGGCAAAAAATAAAGCAACAATTATCAAAATTTTCTTACGTCCGTATTTATCAGCTAAGACCCCTGAGCCAAATGCTCCAATAATAGCACCAACTAACAGTGAGCTTACGCCCCAGCCCAGCTGCAGCTCGTTCCACCCGAAATAGGGTTGTATGAATGGTACCGCGCCTGAAACGATGGCGATATCAAAACCGAACATTAAGCCTCCCATAATAGCAACGAGGCAGATGAAATAGAGATAGGTTAAATTTTTCGCCATAATATTTTAAATAATTCCTGATAAATAAAAGTCCATATCAGATTTGATGAGCTACACAGGCATAGCCGGTAAATTCCACCCGTCACGATAAACATGCTTAATGTACTCACTGGCTTTTTGCAAAGCGTTACTCGTTGCATACTGAGTATTGAAATACGGGTGACCATCAATGACTTCAAACTCGTCGGAGGTAACCACTTTCAACTCATCACTGGCTGAAATATTGATAAACTGCATGTTCTCCACATCCCATTCCAATGATTTATAAAGACTTTGAAGGCGGATTGCCAGTACACCTAATAATACCATTTCATTGAATGGTCCTGCGTATGAAAAATTCGATGTGGGCTGTATCCTGTTTTCAGGCGACTCTTTACAGGCACGAATCCAGACTTGTTCATGCGGACCGTCCACATAACCCGT
>CAZGOR010000162.1:0-8281 GCA_964527875.1 uncultured Bacteroides sp.
AACTTGCTCTACGTCACTACCATGCCTGTGACACTTTAATAAATCAGGTACGCCAATCAATTACTACAAAATCAGACAAACTTGCCCTTGGCGAAAAAGCAAGTGAAGTGTATAAAGATGCGATTGAAGTTTGTCTAAATCTTTCAGCTTCTGCAAAACCAGACAGAGTTTCTTATTACAACGAACTTGCATTCTATTTCTCCGAAAAAAACAAATCATTAGTCCTTTTAGAAGCCCTTGCTGGCATTGAAGCACAAAAATTTGCTGGAATCCCCGACTCTTTACTCAATAAAGAACATACACTGCAAATTGATATCGCACTTTACAAAAAAGTACTAGCAGAACAGCCAGATAGTGCCAAAGAAATATTGTTTAGAGATAAACTCTTTTATGCTAACCGTCAATACGATGAACTCATAACAGATTTTGAACACCAATATCCTGAATATTTTGAACTGAAATATAATCGCAAACCAGCAAGTGTAAATGAAATCCAAAAAACACTTGACGATAAAACTGCACTAGTAAACTATTTCACGGGTGATAGTGCTATTACCATTTTCACGATAACAAAGAAAAACCTGAATATTAAAACTGTACCTTCTTTTGAAAACCTAACCGATACAATACATTGTTTTCGATATGGACTTCTTTATAGCCTTAGTTCAAGATATACCAAAGTATATAAAGAATATGCGTATAAATTTTATAAGCAATTATTTCCTGAAAACATAGATAAAAAAATTGAAAATCTGCAGAAACTTGTGTGGATTGCATCAGGACAAAAAATAGCACTGGGAGAATTGAATAAGATCCTGAATGATTATACAATCCCTGAAGATGACCGGATTTATCATGATGAATTCATCAGTCTGGAAAAAACGATGAAGGAAACGGCATTTCTGAGAGATACAAGTGTCGTTCGTACAATCGAACTGGTCAGTAGCCCTGAGTTTATCAATCTGTATGATGAAATAACCAAAGTCAGGGAATTAATTACCGAACCGGAAGAGCATTGAAATCAAGATTGATATAAATTCAACCCCTGTTCAGGGGTTGTGATCGAATTTTACATCCTTGCCAGGTACTTTGTACCGGGTTATTCATAGTTTGACCCCTTTGGGGTTTTCCGTTTTAAATCCACCTGGTTAATAATCTATCAACAGTTTACTTGGAACCATTAATTCTCAAGTCTTCTAATTAACTCTTATCAGGAACCAGCAACAATTAACCATTTACTCCGGTTAACAACCGGGTTTACAAACCGATTCACAACTGGTGGATATGATTGCCGATTGACAATCGGCAAAACTTTCACAACTTCACCCCTTTACATTTTCACACTTTTTCTCCCTCAGCCTTAGCCTTCTTTACCCTGCGACCCTGGGACCATATATTAATACCGCGCATGTCCTTTATAAACCTTCGATAAACCCAGCGGTATGAGTCTGCCATGGTAATTGAGTTGTCCCGACCAATTACCCCGTATGGTTGCATCGGCATAACCTTCGGGATTGACTGCCAGGGTTATATCATATGTTCCCAACGGTGACATGAAAATCATCCTGATGCTGTAAGAATCTTTTTTCCTGCCCATCATGGTATATTCATATTTGGTTATTCTTCCCTCCAGAGTTTCTCCACCAACCCCATTATAACCTGTTGAATATGCAGAACCGAACTGAATGATTCCCTCTAGAGAATCGACCATGATAAAATTTATAGTTGGACTTACAGGAACTCTGGTACCATATTTATCACTTAAATAATTAGCCTCCAGAACGAATCGTTGTATTCCAACCATTTTACGTGTCATCACAATCCTCTTTTCTCGTTCAGCGGCCTTCTCTTCCTGCCTTTTTTGTCTTTCATATATCCGTTGTTCTCTTATGTCGGCATGAGAAGCTCTATCGTTCTGACCGTAACCGATGACAATCGTACCACAAATTAATAATATGAGAAATATTGCTCTTTTCATTTTTAATTAATTCAAACTATTTCACTTCACACCCTAATCACACCCTAAACCCAATACCCACACACACCAATATACCAATATACCAATATACCAATTCACTAATTGCTCGCTCCCGCAAGGCCATAGGCACATCCTGCTCGCGAATATTTGCTTTGCAAATATTTCACCAATTACCACCCCTCACACCCCAATCCTCACACACACCAATATACCAATATACTGATATACTAATTTACTAATCCCTGCATTTCCAAACATCCGAAAATCATGCCAAACAGACATTAAATAGAATAAAAATTGTTAAAAGCAGTATGGTTTGTAATAAAACAGTATGCAATTTCAATTATGGGAAGATTTTATTTCATTGTTATCCAGTGTTCTGCAAATATGTTCTGCAAATCCTGAACCTGCCTCATGGAGCAGATTAAATGCTGCATGAGCCCCCGCTTCTTCCAGTTCCTTTACCTGGTCTTCATAGCGTGCTGCAGCAGCGATCAGTCCATTAAAACCGCAAGTTTTTACCTGTTTTATCGCGGCCATGTTTTCCTTATGATTAGGCATTGCAAGGACAATTAACCTGACACCACAGGTCTGGAGGCGATCCCAGAAATCAGCATCTGTGGCATCACCCAGGATTACGTTCAGGCTATTTTCATGATGGCGGTTCACAATAACAGGATCAAAATCAACTCCAAGGACAGTTTTTACGAATTTTTTTTGCAGCGTTTGATAGGCGGCTGTTCCAACAGCACCCATTCCGAAAATCAATACCTGTGCATCACCGGCATTAATAGGTTCGTCTTCGGGTAACCTCCTGGAAGTTTCAAAATGGTGAAGCCAGTGATGTAATTTTGTATATATTATGTGGGATGAAGTATTAAGCGGGGAGGCAAGTATGAATGTCAATGCCAGAGATACGGCAATGATGACTAACCATTCAGCGCTTATGATACCGTTTGAAAAACCGATAGCTGCCACAATAAGTCCGAATTCACTGTAATTTGCCAGGCTGAAGGCAGCAAGCAGGGAGGTGCGTGATCTCATCCTGAAGCGTGTGAGCAACAAGAAATAAAGGAAGATTTTAAAAACCACGGCAGCTAAAAGAATGAGTGCGACCAGAAGTGACATCATGTTGGGTGTCTCCGTTAAACCGATGTTAAGAAAGAAACCTACGAGAAAAAGATCCTTGAAATCCAGAAGTGATCTGGAAAGTTCTTTGGCTTTAGGATGATTGGCCAGGAGGACGCCCATCACCAGTGCCCCCAGATCGGCTTTTAATCCCACCTGTTCAAAAAAAGCAGCTCCCCCCAGGGTAAGGAATAATCCATAGAGCAGAAGTAATTCACCATGGCCAACCCGTTCCAGGATTCTGAGTAAAAGCCATCTGAGTGGGATCAGTCCCAAAAGAGTTAAAGCCCATAATGTAGGGATCGTATCTGATGAAAGTACAATGTACATTACTGCTATGAGATCCTGTAAGATCAGTATTCCGATAGCTGTACGCCCATGACCGGAATTCATCTCACTTTTTTCTTCAAGGACTTTCACTGCAAAAACGGTACTTGAAAAACTCAGTGCAAAAGCAATCAGAAGAGAGGTGTTGAAGTTAATGCTGGTAAAATATTGAATCCCTGAAAAACTTAGAAGTAAAAATATTATACCAAGAAGAAGAACAGTAACTGACATATGAACAAACCCTACAGCCCATACCTGTGGTTTTATCAAGCTTCTGAGATTTAGTTTTAATCCGATGGTGAAAAGCAGCAGGGTAACACCAATATCGGACACTTTTTGCAGCACATCACTGCCTTCCACTCCTGCGAAATTCAAAACAAAACCTGCTAAAAGATAACCAACCAGTGGAGGAAGTTTAACCCTGCTTACTGCAAAGCCAAAGAGAAAAGCCACCAGTATCCAGATCGGATCCATTATTTTCAGGTTATTTGAATGCAAAAGTCCGGGAAAAGCAATAAAACGATTACAAAATAAAAAAGTTTGCAATTGCTTCGGAAGCCTGTCTTTTTTTAAATCTTATTTCAATAACGGAAATTCTGCAAATATGCTGAAATTAAGCCATGGAAACACAAAATAAATAATCCGATGGATATAATTATATCTGCAATCAATATTTTTTTTATACTGAAAATTTTGTATTTAACAACCAGGCTCATACCGGTACGTTGAAAAAACTGTACCAGGAAAAAGATAAAAACCGGAATTCCATATTGATTATAAGCCCTGGCTGATTCAAATCTGCCCCTGATCATTTCTGAGAAGCTTCTTGATAATCCACTGCTTGCGGTTGGTTCGCCGGTAATTTCTTCATAAAAAGAGGGAATGGGATGGTTATCCTTTTCAGCGGAAAAAAGGCCGGAATAGATGAAGATCATCAGGATGATTCCAGCCAGGGTCAGGTTAATGATATGATAGGGTCTGTCCAGGGAATAGATAAAAAACTAAAAATCGAAATATAGAAATTCGAAATCCGAAACAAATTCGAAAAAATGAGAATCGAAATGCATACTCTCATCTCACACAACTTTGTAACCTGTAATCTGCTCTCTAACTACTTCTTACTTCTTACTCCCCACTCCTTACTTTATCCCTCAGCCTTAGCTTTTCTTAA
This sequence comes from uncultured Bacteroides sp., assembly GCA_964527875.1. GTDB lineage: Bacteria > Bacteroidota > Bacteroidia > Bacteroidales > SM23-62 > LJUQ01. The sequence goes on from CAZGOR010000162.1 coordinate 4,605, forward strand.
ACCGACAATTATTCTTCAAGTTCATCGGTCTTCTCTAGCGCTTTCTCGTACTTTTCCTGCAGTTCCTCAAATTTTACGCGCTGTTCATCGGTTAGTTTGGGTGCAATAACAGTAAGTTTCGTAGCCAGGGCAATGGCTTTGGTCGACACTTTTGCATATTCGGCTATGGCAGAAACATCACCCTGGTCAGCCTTGTCCACAAGTCTGATGTAATCACCAATCAGTTCTTCATAAGAATTAAGGACCTGATCAAGTTCCTCATCGGATATTTCTCCGCTCCAGTCAATATCTTCCCAGCCTTCCTCGTATTCAAGATCTTCAAGTACTTCCTCGAGATATTCACCCATCTTATCAAATTCTTCATCTATATCCTGGAGGGCATCATCAAGATTTTCCTCCACTTCTTTACCGATCTGTTCCCAGAAAGGAGTATTTCTCCAGAATTTACCGTGGTTTATTGCAGTTGACGTGAAAAATAGTCCCCACATCAGGGCAATGGATAACCCGACAATTGAAACTGTCAATCCGCCGATTGGTAATCCCTTGGTACCATGAGCGGTATTGGCCTGGTGCAGTCCGATAGCACTGAGGACAATGCCAGCCGCACCAAGTAATAATGCAAGGGCAAATGTGCAACCCATCAGGGCAAGAGGGATGGCAAGTATTCCCAGGATCAGGCCCGCAATGCCCAATCCCTGGCCAGCAGTGGTTTTTTGTTCTTCCATGGTGATATTAATTTGATGAACCGGGAAATCTTGACCAAAGATAGTAAAAATGTAAGTATGTAGAGACTGTCTAAAAAGTAGTATAAACCACAGAGTCCACAGAGTTTTCACAGAGTCCGCAGAGAAGTAACTTTCTTAATATCAAACCTCTGTGAACTCTGTTTAATCTCTGTTTCCTCTGTGGTTAAATGTTTTAATAGACTTTTTAGACAGCCTCAATTTAAGATTCACTTTCTACAGTACTTTCGAGCAATATTTCAAGGATTTTGACAGCTGCTTCCGGAATTGATGTTCCCGGGCCGAAAATGCCAATGACACCTGCATGATAAAGGAAGTCATAATCCTGAGGTGGGAATACACCACCGGCAATGACCATAATATCTTCACGGCCAAGATATCTGAGTTCATTGATGACCTCGGGGATCAGTGTCTTATGTCCACCTGCCAGGCTTGATATTCCCAGCACATGGACATCATTTTCGATGGCCTGTCTGGCTACTTCGGCAGGTGTCTGGAACAGGGGGCCGATATCGACATCAAATCCTATGTCGGCATATCCCGTGGATACAACTTTTGCACCACGGTCGTGACCGTCCTGTCCCATTTTAGCAATCATAATTCTTGGTTGTCTTCCTTCAGATTGAGCAAAAAGAGCTGCAAGGTTGATAGCTTTCTTATATTTTTCATTTTCAGCCGATTCGGCAGAATAAATTCCTGAGAGAGCACGGATGACGGCTTTATAGCGGCCGAAAACTTTTTCAAGTGCGAAAGAGATCTCACCCAGTGTAGCCCGTCTTTTTGCTGCCTCAATCGATAGTTCCAGCAGATTAACCTTACCTGATTCAGCCGCTTCACTGATTTTATTAAGGATATCCTGCACTTCAAGGTTATTTCTTTCCTCTTTGAGTTTCTTCAGTCTTTCAATTTGTGCCTCTCTAACGACTGTATTATCGACAATCAGGATATCAATAGGATATTCTTTATCCGGGCGGTATTTATTCAATCCGACGATAATATCTTTTCCGGAATCGATTCTTGCCTGTTTACGTGCAGCAGCCTCTTCAATCCTCATTTTTGGCAATCCGGTATCAATCGCTTTAGCCATTCCACCTAACTGTTCAATTTCCTCGATCTGTTTCCAGGCACTGTGTGCCAGTTCATTTGTGAGATACTCGAGATAATATGAGCCTGCCCAGGGATCGATAGATCTTGTTATCTGTGTTTCTTCCTGGAGATATATTTGGGTGTTACGGGCAATCTTTGCTGAGAAGTCGGTAGGTAGTGAAATTGCTTCGTCGAGTGCATTGGTATGAAGGCTCTGGGTATGTCCCAGAACTGCAGCCATTGCTTCAACACAGGTGCGGCTGATGTTATTGAAAGGATCCTGTTCCGTCAGGCTCCAGCCTGATGTCTGGCAATGGGTGCGAAGGGCAAGTGATTTGGGATTCTTGGGATTGAATTTGGATACAATTTTTGCCCAGAGCATGCGGGCAGCCCTGAGTTTGGCAATCTCCATGAAGTGGTTCATACCAATAGCCCAGAAAAAGGATATTCGTGGAGCAAAAGAATCGATGCCCAACCCGGCATTTATGCCTGTTCGCAGATATTCCATTCCGTCTGCCAGGGTATATGCCAGCTCAAGATCTGCTGTTGCCCCCGATTCCTGTATATGGTAACCGGAAATACTGATTGAATTGAACCTAGGCATATGCCGGGAGGTGTATTTAAAGACATCTGCAATAATTTTCATGGAAGGCTCAGGGGGATAAATGTATGCGTTCCTGACCATGAATTCCTTCAGAATATCATTCTGGATAGTACCGGCGAGAGAACCGGGGGATACACCCTGTTCCATGGCTGTCACGATATAGAATGCCATGATTGGTAAAACAGCACCATTCATGGTCATGGAGATAGATATTTGATCCAGTGGTATCTGGTCGAAGAGGATTTTCATGTCAAGGACCGAATCAACAGCCACGCCGGTTTTTCCAACATCACCCACAACCCGTTCATGATCAGAATCGTAACCTCTGTGGGTGGCAAGATCAAAGGCAACAGAGAGTCCTTTTTGCCCTGCAATAAGGTTTCTGCGAAAAAAAGCATTGGATTCCTGAGCAGTTGAAAATCCTGCATATTGCCTGATCGTCCAGGGTTGCATAACATACATGGTCGAATAGGGCCCCCGGAGGAAAGGAGGAATACCGGCCGCGTAATCCAGGTGTTCCATTTCCTGGAGATCTTTCTTTTTATAAATGCTTTTTACAGGGATGTGTTCGGGTGTCAGCCACTGGGATATATCTGTCTTCTCTCCCGGTTGTGGTTTAACAGGTGCTGCAAATTTTTTAAAATCAATATGGCTGAAATCCGGCCTCATAGGTTAATTTTTGTTTCTCGCAGATTTCCGCTGATCATAACGCGGATATTCGATGATTTCCAATTTACGTTTGATTTTTCTGCGATAATCAGCATTTCAATCTGTGCGAATCTGCGAGAACATATTAATACTTTTTGATGCCACCTCTATGAGCAATATTATCATCTGTTTAAAAGTCCTTACTTTATTTTTAATAGTTTCTCGAATTTTTGCAATTCTTCTACCACATTCGATCGTATGTGAATAAAGTGCTCAATTCCTGCTTTCTTCAGTTGATCGATACTCTCCGCCGGATATCCGGCAATTACTATGATGGCTTTACCTTTTAATTTTTCTGCCACCCGTGGTCCTGCATTTACATATTCCTCATCGGAACTGCAAAGCACGACAATATCTGCAGATTGATTTATTGCTTCCATGATACCATCATCAACATTTTTAAATCCGGTATTAACGATTACACTGAAGCCTCCACATGTAAATAAACCGGCTGAAAATCTTGCCCGTTCTCTTCTCATCAAAGGATCACCGAATGTAAGAAGAAAGACGACAGGTCTTCTCTCTGCTTTTTCTGT
>CAZGOR010000163.1:0-8261 GCA_964527875.1 uncultured Bacteroides sp.
GTCGCAGCAGTATCTGAAGTCATTCTGAAAACCCGCAGGGTTGAAGATGAAGTGGGAACACTAGTTGAGATCAGCGGATCAGAGGTTAAGAATCAGGAACCGGTTTCATGCCCGGCAGGTTGTAACTTTATGGTGAAAAACCTTTTCTTTAATGTACCTGCCCGGAGAAAATTCCTCAAATCCAACACAACCGAACTCAAACAATCAATCAATGAATTCATCCGCATGGCACTCACCCGCCCCTATGTTCATTTTACACTGATACAAAATGATACTGAAATCTATAACCTCACTCCATCAAATATCAAACAACGTATTATAGGGATTTTTGGTAAAGGCATGAACCAAAATCTGATACCCGTGAAAGCTGAAACCAGTATCACCGGAATCAGTGGATTTATCGGTAAACCTGAAGCAGCCAGGAAGACTTTCGGTGAACAGTTCTTCTTTGTAAACGGTCGCTATATGCGCCATCCGTATTACCATAAAGCCATATCTGAAGCTTATGAACAGGTTCTGCCCCCGGAATCCATACCTTCATACTTCATCTATTTTGATATCCGTCCGGAAGCAATTGATATTAACATTCATCCGACAAAAACTGAGATCAAATTCGATGATGAACGGTCTGTATTCCAGATTTTGATGGCAACCGTGAGAGAAGCTTTAGGTAAATATAATCTGGCTCCGACCCTGGATTTTGATACTACTGGTGTGATCGATATACCTGTCTTTAAAAAAGACCGGGATTTTAAAGTGCCTGATATTAAGATCGACCCGGGATATAATCCGTTCAAAGACAATTCTGCAGGAATCAGGAGAGACCACCCCTCCTTCCAGCGTGAGACAGTCAGAAACTGGGAAAAACTTTATGAGGGACTGCGGGGAATCGATAAAAGCGGTGATCAATCGTCTCAGCAGCAGATCGAACCTGACCGTGAAACCATACCGGTCAAACTCCTTCAATTTAAAAACAGGTATATTCTCGTCCCGGTGAAATCCGGGTTGCTGATCATTGACCAGAAACGTGCACATGAAAAGATCCTTTTCGAAAAATATATTGACTCCCTCAATAACAAAAAAGGTCTTGCCCAGCAGGATCTTTTTCCTGCCACAATCGAACTGAGTGCCCCAGATCACGCTGTGCTGATGGAGATTGTGGATGATCTTGTCCAGCTCGGATTTGATATCCGCGATATCGGCAATCATAACATTATCGTCAACGGTTACCCGGCAGATACAGATGTTATTGAACCAAAAAGCATGATTGAGTCTTTTCTTGAAGAATACAAAGAATGTGAGTCGGATATAAAGGTTAAGGCAAGGGAAAGACTTGCTTTATCCCTGGCCAGGGCATCGAGTATTACCTGGCAACGGACACTCATTGAAACGGAGATGAGAGAGTTGATTGACAAACTGTTTGCATGCAATAATCCCGGGCAGCTTCCGGATGGTAAAATTGTATTTACTATATTTGCCGCGGAAGAGATCGAAAGAAAATTTAAAACCTAATTCCCAATGTATTCACCAGGAAGAGGATTTGCAAGCATACCCCCGGTTTTGAAGAATTTGTTGATCATCAATATTTTGATGTTCCTGGCAACATGGATCCTTCAGGGGACATTGGGAATAGATCTTACACGTTATCTGGGATTGTATTATTTCAAATCTGAATATTTCCGTCCATACCAGTTTGTCACCCATATGTTCATGCACGGCGGATTTACCCATATTTTCCTGAACATGTTCATGCTATGGATGTTTGGCCGCGTACTCGAACAGGTCTGGGGAGGAAAACGATTCCTGATCTATTATTTTTTCACCGGACTGGGAGCTGCAGCATTACATATATTTGTAACTCACCTGGAACTTTCATCTTTGATAAAAGATGCCGCTGCCCTGGCCAATACACCCTCGGCTGAAGTTTTCTCAAGTTTCGTAAAATCGCACGTCCCTAAAACCACACCACAACTGTATGACTTTATACAGGCTTGGTCTGCTGATCCGTCAAACCAGTCATATGCCAGGGAGGCTATAGAATTTGCCAATAGACTTGTTACTACCAAAGTAAATATCCCAACGGTCGGCGCCTCAGGAGCAGTTTATGGTATTTTACTGGCATTTGGCGTGATCTTCCCAAATATGCCCCTTATTCTTATTTTCCTTCCCTTCTTCCCCATTAAAGCAAAATACATGGTTATCGCCATGGGTGTTCTTGAACTGATATACGGTATAAGTATGCCCGGCAGTAATGTTGCTCATTTTGCCCATCTTGGTGGCATGCTTTTTGGGTATATCCTTATCCGGTACTGGAAATCAACCACACGGAATTATTAACCAGAATAATATGTTCTGTAATTAAATATTTATACAATTTAATAATAATCTATTTTTGCAGGAGCAGTATCAAAATTACATTTTTGTGTGTCCTGAAGTTCTGAATAATCTATTTCTCGCTGATTTTGCTGATAGTACCGCTAATTTCGCAGAGTTTATCAATATGATAATAAAATATCTGCGAAATCTGCGCTTTGATCTGTGAATATTTGCGAGAAGCCTTTATAAACCTTTTAAATCATCCTAATCTATAATATTTATTTACAACCAATGTAGAAAAACTTATTACATGAACATCTCTGACGAAATAAAACGAACTTTTAAGATTGGGTCAAATCTGACAAGGCTTATTTATATCAACCTGGCAATATTTATTATCGTCAATATTGTGGAAATATTTTATTTCCTGTTTAATCATCACGATTCATACTCTTTATTTCTGCTTACGTTTGCAGTCCCGGCCGACTTATCAATTCTGATCAGAAAACCCTGGACCCTGATCACATACATGTTCCTTCATAAAAATTTCCTGCATATCCTTTTTAACCTGCTATGGTTATATTGGTTTGGCAGAATATTCCTTGAATACCTTGGCGAAAAAAAACTTGTAGGTGTTTATCTGCTTGGAGGAATTGCAGGAGCATTTCTTTATAACCTTAGCTATAATCTGTTACCAGTCTTCCGGCAGCAACTTCCGCTCTCATATGCCCTCGGAGCTTCGGCTTCCATTATGGCAATCGTTGTGGCCATTTCAGTATATGTACCCAACCATACTGTCTATCTGCTGTTTTTCGGAAGAGTCAAAATTATATATATTGCCATCGTTGGTTTTCTTGTCACTTCAGTATTTGATTTTTCCATTAATACCGGAGGAAAGATTGCTCATATCGGTGGTGCACTTTTCGGTTATATATATATTCTTCGTTACAGAAAGGGACATGACCTGACACGTGGCCTGAACAAACTTCTTGACAGTATTTTCAGCTTTTTTAAGCCAAAACCAAAAATAAAGGTTACCCACAAGCACACAGAAACAGACCATGAATATAATCGTAGAAAAGCCGAGGAACGGTCAGAAATTGACAGGATCCTGGATAAGATCGCTAAATCCGGATATGACAACCTTACAAAAGATGAAAAAGACCTCCTCTTCAGGCAAGGCAAGAAGTAAAAGCTGGAATGATGGAAGAATAAGTAAATTGGTATATTAGTGTGTGTGGGTATTGGGATAAGGGTGTGAAGTTACTACCAGTTATCAATCCTGACTGCCGGCAGGCAGGTGGCAGTAACTCAATATACAAACACATCAATTGCTCGCTCCCGCGATGCCACAGACCTGCCTACCGGCAGGCAGGCACATCCTGCTCGCGAATGTTTGCTGCGCAAACATTTCACGAATTTACCAATTTACAAATTCACGATCATTCAATCATTCCAACATTCCAGTATTTCCAATATTCCAACATTAATCTCTTTTTACTAATCTCCGGATTGAGTGAACGGAAGTTTGTTGAGATCCACGTTGCCTCCGGAAAGGATTATTCCGATGCGTTTCCCGGTAAAATCAATTTTCTTTTCAACCAATGCAGCCAGAGGAACAGCACCTGATGGTTCCACAATAATTTTCATCCTTTCCCATATCATTCTCATTGCTTCAATAATTGAAGATTCTGTAACCGTGACAATTTCATCCACTTTTTCCCTTATGACCGCAAATGTCAATGTTCCGAGAGAAGTCAGAAGTCCATCTGCAATGGTATTGGGATTTACTGAAGGAATAATCTTTCCTGAATAAAACGAACGAAAGGCATCATCAGCGTTTGCAGGTTCTACTGCAATAACTTTGGTTTCCGGTGATACCCCTTTGACTGATATAGCAGTCCCACTCATCAATCCTCCTCCGCCCACTGGTGCCATCACAATATCGTGCGCACCGGTCTCCTCTAACAGCTCTTTAGCGGCAGTGCCCTGTCCGGCAATAATCCTGAAATGATTATATGAAGGGATAAATACGGCACCTGTCTGTTTCAGAATTTCATTCATCGTACTTTCCCGTGCCTCGAGAGTGGGTTCACAGAAAGTTATCTTACCGCCATATCCTTCAACTGCTTTGATTTTTATTTTGGGAGCTGTCCGTGGCATTACAATATATGCCGGTATGTGCCTCATCCGGGCAGCCAGGCAAAGAGCTGCAGCATGGTTACCGGAGGAATGCGTTCCCACACCTTTTTTTGCCTCTTTCTCCGGCAGTGACATGATCGCATTTGTCGCACCCCTGAACTTAAAAGCTCCTACCTTCTGGAAATTCTCACACTTAAAATAGATCTCTGCACTAAAAATATCATTGATGCTTTTTGATGACATCACAGGCGTTCTGTGTATATATTCCCTGATCAGATCATGTGCCTTAATAACATCGTTATATTCGGGTAACAATAAGTCCATTATAAAATTCTATTTATTAATGGTTAATATACCATTTATATTCTTATTATATAATAAGATACAATCATGTTATAAGTTTTACCACTTCTTTTCTATTTGAATTACACAAAATTTCTCGCAGATTTCCTCTGATAATAGATTAACTTTTATTAATATCTGCGGAAATCAGCGTGTTAATCTGCGCTAATCTGCGAGAAGCCTTTAATAAATTGCATAATAGTACCGACCAAAATATATATGAATCCAAATTTTCAATAATTATAATAGATTTGGTGATTTAATCGTCATTAATGACTATTTATTTCCCTGAATTCCTTCAGTTTCTCCAGGATAGCCTCAATGATTTCATATTCCGTAGCTTCCAGCAAAAATTCCCGGCTAAAATTACAAAAAGTAATAAACTCATATAATTCCACTCCTTCCATCCCTGTAATTCTCATAAGCATTTCATGGTTGTATTTATGCGCTATCTGTTCCTGAAATCGTTCTTCCTCCAATATTTTTTCAAGCTTTCTCAGTGATTTGCCTTCTTTGCTTACAAGATTATATATAGCTGTTATCGGACTCATAATCGAAAAAGATTCAATGATGTCAAGTGTGTCAATCCCGCTTTCAATATCAGTAATGATTGAAGGATGCATCTGATCCTTTGGTTCGGGAATATCAAGATTTAAGAAATCATATTTAAACTGCTCGTAAGTACCCAATGGATTCACTCTTACCTCATTGATAGGATACATCCTGGGAACCATTCTGAAAACCCTAAACCTTTCTGCAAAAAAGATTGAGTCATTAATCAGTGCCGGCAGATTATAATAACCAATTGCCGTGATATTCAAAAGATCATTTAAACCTGCCAGTATCCTAAAATATCCCAGTGTGTCGCTGATCATTGCATAGCCTCTGGTTTGATTAATAATATGGGCAAACTGAATACCCTCTTCATTCATATAATCAATGAGCCTGCCTGAAATTATGTGAATAGTATCTTTTGCTTTCCCCTGGGTTAAACTATTTTGAAAACTTGCAAATAATATTATAAGTAAGAGTAATCCTTTATTAAATCTGGATTTCCCCTGTCGTTCGGAGATATTTTCATCCGGATTAAGAATAATGTGTTTACCTGACTTTTTCAAACTGGTTTGTTAGATAACCTGAAAATCTTAATAATATACAACATAATTATGAAATGCTATTGTTCTGCTTTAATGAACATAATGTTTAATAAAATTGTTGTTTTTGTGAATATAATTCATGATCATTTCTTATTTAGAATTATTTTAAATAACTTTGCCCGCTTATTTAATATCAAATATCAATTATGGCTTACACATTACAGATCGGAGAAAAGGCACCGGATTTCAAACTTCCTGCAACTGATGGTAAAACTTATAGTTTATCTGATTTTAAGAATCCGATTCTTGTCATCTTCTTTACCTGTAATCATTGTCCATATGTACTTGGTTCAGATGAATTGACAAGGATGACAGCAGAGAAATTTGCAGATAAAGGAGTGAAGTTTGTCGGCATCAATTCCAATAGTCCCAATACCTATCCTCAGGACAGTTTTGAGAACATGGTAAAACAGATGGAACAACTGAAGTTCCCATGGTTATATCTTTATGATTACAGCCAGGATATTGCAAGGGCTTATGGTGCTCTTCGAACACCTCATTTTTTCATATTCAACGAAAACCGTGAACTGTTATATACAGGCAGAGGCTGTAAAAATCCCCGGGATGCTTTCAACAATAAGGTGAATGACCTCGACAGGGTATTATCCGAGATAACAGAAAGAAAAAAGATCAGCATTCCTGTAACCAATCCGATAGGTTGTACAATAAAATGGGAAGGTATGGATTCACACTGGATGCCACCTGAGGCAAAAGATCTGGTTTGAAAAGTAAAGAATACCGCTATCAAAATCAATTAGAAAAGTTTTAAAAAGGATTTGCGCAGTCCCGATAGTCATCGGGATCGCAGACTGCTGATTTATAGTTTATTATTTCTGCGTGAATCAGCGGTTCCCTGCCTGCTGGCAGGAATCTGCGTTAATCTGCGAGAAATAATTATTTTATTAATTCAATATAATGATATACAATTGTGACAAAGCCCCTATAAATTATTCATTTAAGAATCTCGCGTAAATCAGGTAATTGTAGATTAAACCTGTAATTCATTACCAGGTAAGGCAGGTCGCAAATTTTGCAATTTGTTCCATCCATGATTTCAGAATCCGATGTTGCAATGATTCCATCTGTCAGCATAATCAACTCTGCATCGGGATTAATGAATGTTCTGGCATCTCCTTTCATGTTATTTTCATCAAGACAGGTTCTCAATTTTTCAGCAAGTTCACCACTAAATGAAATGGACATGTCAATAAAGAAATGTATTTCTTTTGGTTCCGACTGTTTGATATAATTCAAAAGATACTCTATGGCTTCAAAAAAGACCTTTTCCCTGTGAAGTTTGCCATAAACCTCTCCGGCATCCCTTATAAAGCCATCATTGGAGATAAAAATAATCCGCCCGAGGAGATAATTGGATAAAATAAATAAAACATTATAAGTATCCACGTGAAGCAATACATCCCTGATTGAATCTGTTCTTTTATGGGCCCTTGCATGTATTTCATCCGTCCTGAAGATGCCCCGGCTGAGCAAAACCCGCTGGGTTTTGTTAAGGAGGTATCGATCACCGATGATCTTTATAATCGCTTTTCGGGGATAATTATTATCTATTAGATATGCAAAATCTTTTACGGCATGGCTAAAATCTTCAGTGATCACTTCATTCATAACTCATGAAAATATACCATTAATTTTATTTTTTTTCAGTTGTCACAAAGTTAAATTAATTATCTCTGATAAAAATGATCCGGTCAAAAACTGAATGGCAGAGGGTGCATTATAAATATAATAACGTATTAGTATCCATTAAAAAGCTTTTAAAAGTTTCATACAGAAGCACCTGAGGCTGACAAATTATTCCCAGAGGGTATTTAAAAAGTCTTTAAAGGGCAGGCAGGTGCGAGAAATGAAATTAAGGGACTTTTTAGACACTCTCTTTTAGCCGGGATATAACAAGAAATAAATAAAATGTTAATTCATCATAGTTTGAAAATTAGGGAACTAACTTACAATTCATTAGCTTTGCACATAATTTTCCCGAATTGTTCAACTAAACTGCTAAAAATGAAAAAATTTTTTATTCTGTTAATAACGATTATGATCGTGTTTCCGGGCTGCAAATTCATCAACGAAAAGATACTTAAAAAGGGAAGTGACACACTGGAGGTTCATGCTGCTAATCTTGAAAAAGAACTGAAACAGGATTTCCCGCACCTGGCGCACGTACCGGTGATTTTCATCTCGGCGCTGACTGCTCAGCGGCTCGGCAGGCTGCTTCGCCTGGTGGCCGGAATCAATGAAGAGCGCAGCAAGAGAATACCCCAGGAAAGCCTGAAAGAGTTTCTC
>CAZGOR010000164.1:0-8243 GCA_964527875.1 uncultured Bacteroides sp.
CCAAAACAAGTATCAGATTACAGGGATCATATGCGACAAAAAAACGGGTGAATACCTGTCCGGAGCAAATATTTATATTCCTGAGAAAAATATGTTTCTCTCTTCCTCCGATAACGGAATATTTACCTTTACGGATTCCAGTAACACACCTGTAAGATTAGTCATGAGATACATTGGATATCATTCACTCGACACTACATTGCTTTTGTCCGGATCGAATTCTCCCTTTATCTTTAATATGAGTGAGAAATTCCAGATGCTGGATCTGGTCGAGGTGGTTACAAATAAACCGGAGTTAATTAAAAATGAAACCGATGCAGGCTACAGCACCATTTATCCTGCCCGTTTCGTTAACCTGCCAAACTATGGTGAAACAGATGTTTTCGGGACATTGGTACTTTTACCGGGCATCTGTAACACGGGAAATTCATCTGAACTGAGTGTCAGAGGTGGTTATACAGATCAGAATTTAGTATTATTTGACGGATTTACACTCTATAACCTGGATCATTTTTTTGGCGCGTACTCACCTGTCAATCCAAATGTGATAAAAGATCTTCAGATCTATAAAGGTGGCTATGACTCACGCTACGGGGAGAGAGTTTCAGGAATCATTGATATTACCGGGAAATCAGGCAGCCAAACAAATCCTGCTGTATATGGGGGCATCAATCTCCTCAATATAAATCTTACGGCAGAAATACCTCTAAGTAAAAAACTTACACTGCTTGCTGCAGGCAGAAAATCATACTCCAATATCTATTCGACTTTTGTTATCGAGAATATATATGAAGACCAGTTTACAAACGACAGAAGTCCTGACAATGTTAAATCAGTTGATGTAAAGCCCGGGTATAGCTTTTATGATTTAAATACAAAGCTGGTCTATGCAATCAGCGACCAGGAACATATAAACTTAAGTGTATACGGGGGGCAGGATTTTCTGGAAATATCAAATTATACCAAAAGAATTGATATTACTTCAGACATCTATGATAAAAACAAATGGGGTAACTATGGCATAAGCACCTCCTGGATGAAAAACTGGAATGAAAAATTATTTTCAGCTATTCAATTGGGGATTTCAGGATATGGAAGCAGTTATTATAATAGAACAATCATTCAACAGGATTCAGCCGGATTTCAGATAAGACCTGCAGTACCAGTCATGCATGATGATAGTGAATTTAAAGAGTATAATGACCTTAAAGATTATTCACTTTCGGTTCGAGGTAAATATCAATTAAATCAAAAGAATCGATTTGATTTTGGTATCATAGCACGAAACTACTGGTATAAATATCATGTTGATGAATATCCGGTTCCGGTTGTTAATTCATCGGAAAATTCTTCAAGGCTGTATTCTATTTACCTGCAGGACGAAATGAATCCTTTCCCGGACTTTTATATAAAGCCCGGATTCAGGATTAATTATTACGGCAATACACGTAAAATCTATCATGAACCCCGGCTCTCGGTCAATTACAATCCCAAAAAAGGTGTATTGTTCAAATTCGCGACAGGCAGGTACTATCAGTTCATGAGTCAGATATCATCTGATCAGGCATATGGTTATAACAGAGACTTTTGGGTTCTGGCTGATAACACAAACCATCCTGTTTTGGCTTCTGATCATTTTATCATTGGAACAAATTTTGAGTTTGATAACTTCACATTTGATGTTGAATGTTATTATAAAACGTTAAAAGGTTTGCAAAAACTCCTGTTTATATCAGAATTTCAGGAATATCCTTTTTTTGATATGAATAATTATACAAATCCGTCTGAACTTAATGGACTTTCCCAGAGTAAAATTATTTCCGGAAATGGAAAAGCTTATGGAATTGATTTCTTATTTAAATATGAAAAAAAATATCTGACAAGCTGGATTTCTTACTCCATCGGCAAATCATTACAAAATTTCCGGCTAATCAATCAAAACGAAGATATTCCCGCACCACATGACCAGACACGTACACTGGATTGGGTCAATATGATTTCCTTAAAAAACTGGAATTTTTCAACAGTATATACGTATGCCACGGGACAACCCTATATTTCACGTTCTATTAGTAATGAGGACTTCGAAACAATCCGCATATACAGAAGACTTCCGGCTTACAGCCGTTTCGATGTTGCTATGAATTATAATTTCCGTATTAAAAATGTTAGTCTTAAAGCAGGAATATCTGTCATTAATCTGTTTAACCGCCAGAATTATTATGATATCGACAGACGAAGATTCAATTTTGAGAACATCAGTATCAACGAAACCGATATCATTAAATCACAGGGATTGATCCCAAACATCTTCCTTAATTTCCGCTTCTAAAAAACTTTTTTCAATACGTATTAATGCGTTGTTCCATTGAAAGAATCAGTTGATTAAATCTATAGATTTTTTTAAAGAGTCCCCAACCTAGAACCCGGCTACTCTTTATAAATAAGATTTATGGTTTTTATTAAAAAATATGTAATTCATTTAAATAACCATTGTAATAAATAAATGATAATAAACTGACCTATAGCCCTGAAATATTATCCATATTACCTCTGGGCTATTATATACAAATCTTTTAATCAGATATATATAGCCATCCCAATGCTCGTCTGGGAGGCGATGTATAAAAAAGCCTCCAATTCAATAACTTAATTTAATAGCGCAGCGCTTTTATCCTATTAGTATATCTCTGTAAAGCTTGGTTTATGGATGTTTTATATATTCCAAGGATTATTAATAATTCTGGTAGGGTAAGATTGTCTTTTCCTGTATAAATAACAAAATCATTCATAATTTTAATAGAATAGAATATATAATCGTTACGCCGGGTGTAATAGATATGAATTTCTATGCCTGAAGCTTCTAAATCAGGAAGGAGGCGTTTTGAAAGAAAGGAGGTTAATAATAAAATAATTCGTTAAACGCCTCCTTTTCATAAGCAAATTTCATATAAATTACAATAATCAAGCCTGAAAATCTGAAAGTTATTACAAATTAAAATAAAAGACCTTTTTTAGAATTATTCCGTATTTCTTAAAATATTCCGAATAATTTTAATGATAAATTCTAATGCATTGGAATACAAGCAGAATACAATTAATGCTGGTTTATGTTTTTTGTATTTTATTTTGTTTTCACCACAGTACATTGGGACAGAAAACATCCTTAATCAGACTCTATGGCAAAGTAGTGGATAAAGAAACACTGGGACCATTGCCTTTTGCTAATATTTTAGTTAAAGATGTTACTGATGGGAAAGCAATAAAGGGTATTGTAACTCAAAAAACAGGAATTTTTGATTTTTCTGTTACTTCTTTGGACGATTCTTTGGTTGTCAGGTATGTTGGCTATAAACCATTTACCATTAGAATTGGGGATTTACAGAATCCTATGGGGATTTTAATTGCAATGGAGAAGGAAACAAAAAAAATAATAAAAAAAGTAAGGTTAAAGTAAGGTTTAAACAAATATGGCATGCGGTATGCATACAGTCCGGGAAGTTTTGAAAATGCCCGGTTGAATAAGGTTGCCGACTATGTTGGCCGAAGTCCGAAGTGCCCCGGTACGCATTCTTTATTAACCTGATAAGTGTGAAAACATTCCCCGGTATCCCGGTCATCATGATTCAATATTCTTTCTAACAGGAGTAAAATATGTGCGAAAGAGAATTAAAATTTTTATCAGCGTGTGCTATTGTACTGTCAATGCTTGTAGCATGTGATGATAGCATGGATCCATTGATATCCGAGGATGAACAGGCCGGGAGTTGTGAGGATTGTGAAGATACAGTAACAGACACAGAAGCCGGGAACAGCGGGAATCATGAAGATCCGGCAGATTATATCTGGGACAGTTCCGATGTTATTCAGATAGTATTGAATGGAAATTCGGTAACTGTGGACGCAGCCTGTGTAAATGTTAATGGCACTAAAGTAACAATTACATCTTCAGGTACATACAGTATAAGCGGTTCTATGTCTGATGGACAGATAATCGTGAATACAGATGATAAAGAAATTGTTCGACTTATTATGAACGGAGTAAATATCAACTCTTCCGCGAGCACTCCTGTTTATATTATAAGTGCGGAAAAAATTGTTATTGTCCTCGCAGAATATACCGAAAATTATGTAAAAGACGGGGAGACATATATTTTTGAAGATCCGGAAGAGGATGAACCTAACGCGGCAATTTTCAGTAAGTCTGACCTGACTATATGTGGCAACGGTTCACTGACAGTTGATGGAAGATTCAATGATGGTATTGCTGGTAAAGACGGGCTAATAATTACAAACGGTACCATTACTGTAAATGCATCAGATGATGGGATCCGGGGTAAAGACTACCTTGTGATAAAAAATGGAAATATCACCGTAAATGCTAAAGGCGATGGTTTAAAATCAGATAATGCCGATGATGCCACAATGGGATATATTTCTGTTAAGACTGGGATTATAAATGTTATCTCCGGAGGAGATGCTATTGTGTCCGAAACAGATATTACGATCTCTGACGGGGAGATCATTCTGTCCTCAGGAGGAAGCAGTAACAACCGTGTTGATGAAAACACGTCTGCTAAAGGAATCAAGGCGGGTGTCAGTTTAGTAATTGATGGCGGAACATTTACAATTAATTCTGCTGATGATGCCATTCACTCAAACAGAAACATTGTAATAAATGGAGGTTCTTTTGTTATTTCTACCGGGGATGATGGTATGCATGCCGATATCTCCCTTGGAATAAATGGTGGGGACATCAGTATTACAAAATCCTATGAGGGCATTGAAAGTGAAGTGATCGCAATTAACAACGGTAATATTCATTTGGTTTCAAGCGATGACGGTATTAATGCAAGCACAGGAGGTGGTGGAGATTTTGGAATGGGTGGAAGGCCGGCGCAAGGTGGTTTTGTAACTTCCGGCAATTGCTTTCTGTATATCAACGGTGGTTACGTCGTAGTAAATGCCACCGGAGATGGTATTGATGTAAACGGTTCAGTTGTAATGACCGGTGGTGATATCATTGTTAATGGTCCTACATCCAATATGAATAGTGCTTTGGATCATGGTTCGTTCAAAATTACCGGTGGATTTCTGCTGGCGGTAGGCAGTTCAGGTATGGCACAGGCCCCCGGTGTTTCTTCAAGCCAGTATTCAATACTGATGAACTTAAGGACAACACAACAAGCCGGCACAATGGTCCATATTCAATTAAACAATTGTAAAGAAATCCTCAGCTTTACTCCTATAAAAAAATTTCAGTCGGTAGTGTTCTCATCAGCAGAACTTAAAAAAGGTTCTACATATGACGTTTACTTTAGAGGCAGTTCAACGGGTACAGTTGTTGATGGTCTGTACCAGAATGGAACGTATACTCCAGGAACCATGTTTGCCAGTTTTACTATTTCCGGGATTGTAACGAAGGTATCTAATTAAAATAAGTGATTGTTTAAAATAGCTGGCGTGTATCCTTTCAAATCATTGGAGTGAATAAAATATGGCTTTCAATACTATTCTTGTTTTTAATAATCCGAATTAGCCTGGCTCAACAGGTTAATCTCCAGATTTTAAAATCAAAAAATATATCTTCGTCTGAATGGCAAATCTTCGATGAATATAATCACATGATTGTTTCTGATTGTGATTTTGGAACGGAAGATACTGTTACTTTTTCCCTGGAGGCCGGGAAACACTATAATATAGAGATTTTAATATCTGAAGTATTCGATTCAGTTTTTGTTTTATACGAAGTTATACTTAACAATGAACCAATTATTATCATTACTTCAGATATTGAACCGGGGGTACATAACTATCCTTTTTTTACGGGAACGATATTGCCACAGTTAAAGATTACCGGTGGCACGGATGCTGATATTTCCGAATTTCCATGGCAAGTCTATTATAAATCAGGTGATTACCTATGCGGTGGATCAATTATTAGTGAAAACTGGATTATAACCGCGGCACATTGTACCAAAAATCAAATGGGGAGGAACATTCCTGTAAACAATATGCTAATTAAAGCAGGAGTAACAAATCCATATGATGAAACAGAAGGTAAAATTTATGACATTAAAAATGTAATTATCCATGAAAATTTTAATACCACCAGCCTGGATAATGATATTGCTTTATTGGAATTACATGAGCCCATAGATTTTGAAAATGCGGAAGCCATTGAAATTGTAACCGTGGATGATGCAGATGAGGGTGCAACTGATCCAGGCATGATGGCGTGGATTACAGGCTGGGGCCTGATAAATGTAAGACCGGAGATACTTCCGCAAATCCTTCAGAAAATTCAGCTCCCGATTGTTTCAAATGAAACGGCTGCTCAGGTTTGGGGAGAACTACCGGAGACAAACATTGCGGCCGGTTTTTTAAATGGCAACAAAGATGCATGTAATGGTGACAGCGGAGGCCCATTGATAGTAAATTTTGAAGGGAAGCGTAAATTGGCAGGCCTGGTAAGCTATGGATCTGAAAAGTGTAATACTTATGGTGTTTATACACGTGTCTCAAGCTATGAATCATGGATCAGGGAAAAAACCGGTATCGAGGAAAAGAATAAACTGGCCATCCCCGAGGGTGATACATTTATCTGCCAGGGAAAAGATTCAGGTAACTATTCAACAGAAATAATACCCGAGGCCACATCTTATGAATGGAAGTTATTCCCGGAGGAGGCCGGTAAAATTGAATCAGAAAAAAATCAGGCAACCGTGCTGTGGAATAAAAGCTACTATGGCCTTGCTAAAATAAAAGTCAGGGTAACATTAGATGGTGAACTGTCGGGATGGTCAAGATTATATGTTGATATCGGTGAAACGACGTCCCTGTTCAGACAACAAGGAGATACTGTAATTTGTGCTGAACAACCGGTAATCCTGGATTTACTGGCAGAAGGACACGATTTAACATATAATTGGTACAAGGATGATCACCTGATTTATCCGAAAAACTCCAATAAAATCGAATATGCAAAAACAAGTACCGATAATTCAGGTATTTATCAATGCGAAATTTCAGGTTCCTGTGGTACAATCCTATCAGATTATATAGATTTGATTGTTCATCCCCTGACTGAAATAACTGATATGACTCAAAATGTGTCGGTTGATTTCGGCAACCAGACAATCATTGAAATAAATGCACAAGGCCATAATTTACAATACCAGTGGGTAAAAGACGGTGAATTACTGATGGATGAAAATTCTCCAATTTTATTGGTGCAAGACGTAAATGCAAACGATATTGGTACATATCAAGTGACTGTTACCGGTACATGTGGAACTGTAATAAGTGATTCTGTTTATCTTTTTGTAAATAAACCGGATTCAAAAGGCAATAACAGGGTGTATATCTGGCCTGCGGTCAGTGGTGATGAATTTAATATAGCATTAAACAATGATGATATATACAGCATCCGGTTATTTAACATGAACGGGCAGTCAATTAAAAGTCTCAAATATTGTCAATACCGGACTAAAATCAATCTTTTTAACATCTCACAAGGAATTTATTTAGTAAATATTATTTCTGACAACATTAATGAAACCTGCCGAATTATCATAAACAGGTAAGTGAATTTATATTAAAATCAGTTGTATGGATGTAAAAACTGCCGGCATACTTTATAGTATAATACTTCAGAATTCGTAAATAATCCTGCCCTGTCTTTAAAAATTCAATTAAAAAGGTAGGGTAAAATCACATCATGTTGTATAATACTTGAAACTTAAAAACAATCCAAAAAGTTTAGTTTAGAATTTCTGAGTAATTCAATAGTTAGTCGATCATAAGTTAATTTCAGTTTAGATTTACAAACCATATCTCTAATCAAAGCAGGGTAGAGATGAAGGGGTTTTCACAAATTATTGTGGAAGCCTCCTTCTTTTAGGTTTAGTAATTATGGCAGAAGGAGCGTAGGAGATGATAAGTAATCAGTTACATTCTCTTGATGCAGTGTAACAACCAAGAAACTCTCACATCAGACTATGAAATACTTTATTAATTAACCTCAATTTGACATAAGAAATAAGATTAGAAATGCTTAATATGAATAATTCTTTAATAATTCAGGGGTACATGGAATAGTGGAAAATTGGAATTATGGAATAATGGGATTGAAAAACAGGGTGTTGAAAAATATTGAAATAATTATCTATTGAATTCAATATTCCATTATTCCAGTATTCCAATCACATCATATTAATGAACTTAAATTAAATAAGTTAACA
>CAZGOR010000165.1:0-8150 GCA_964527875.1 uncultured Bacteroides sp.
GATATCATTGACTTCTTTCTTAACGTCCGGTGTACTTTCGTTGATTTCTTTTTTAATATCATCGGCGGCTTTTTTAAATTCACGCAGTCCTTTCCCTAATCCTCTGGCTACTTCAGGAATTTTCTTTGCTCCGAAAAGCAGCAGAACCACTAAAGCAAGGATAATAATTTCCTGTCCGCTGATAAATAATAGATGACCCATTGCTACTGATAAAAATTGCTAATGCAAATATAATTCAGTTTCCCGGGATATCATTAAAAAGTTCCTGAAAAACTTTGAATTCAGGAACGTTTTTTTCTTCTGAGAACTTTGGAAATATCAGATCTCATAATCGTATCAAAGACAACCGGTGAAGCGATAAAGAGGGATGAATATGTACCGATAACCACACCGAGAAGGAGGGCAAAGATAAATCCCCGGATTACTTCACCCCCGAACAGGAAAATAGCGAGCAATACAAAAAAGGTACTCAGTGATGTGCTGAAAGTCCTGCTGAGTGTGCTGTTCAGTGCCATATTAATGATTTCTGTCCGGTCACGCTTCCTGTAGAGTCCGATATATTCCCTGATTCTGTCGAATACAACCACAGTATCGTTAATTGAATAACCAACCACTGTCAGAATGGCTGCAATAAATGCCTGATCGATCTCAAGGGAAAAGGGCATGATGCCATAAAATAATGAGAATATACCCAGAACAATGAGAACATCGTGGATCAGGGCAGCAACTGCACCCAAACCATATTGCCAGTTTCTGAATCTGATGAGTATATAAACAAAAATGGCAACGAGGGCAAATAAAATTGCCCATATTGCCTGTATTTTTATATCATCTGCAATTGTTGGCCCGACCTTTTGTGAACTTTGCCGGTAATCGTTCATAAAGGTATCAAAATCCATATCTGCGGGCAGGTATGATTGCAATCCCTGGTAAAGGAGTTGTTCGACTTCATCATCTGCTTCTGCATTATCTTCATCGATTTTATATTTTGTTGTGACCCGGATTTGGTTTTCGGCTCCGAAAGTAATGACCAGTGGTGGTTCACCAAAGACTGAATCAAGACTTTGCTGGATATCAACTGTACTGACCGGCTCTTCAAACCGGACCACGAATGTACGTCCGCCCGTAAAATCCACCCCCTGGTTTAATCCCCTGGTAACCAGGGAGAAGATACCAATCAGAACGATTATTCCTGATATGGCGTAAAATATTTTGCGTCTGGCGATAAACGGGACATTGGTATTTTTAAAAGCATTTTCCGTGATCCTGGTAGCAAATGTCAGTCTCCTGTTTTTTATCAGCATCTGTTCATAAATCAGGCGGGTTATGAAGATCGCGGAGAACAGGGAAGTACAGATACCGATGACCAGTGTAGTGGCAAATCCCTTTATCGGGCCTGTACCAAGGACCAAGAGGATAATCCCTGTAAGAAGTGTTGTAACATTCGCGTCAATGATTGCAGAATATGCATTTTTATAACCATCCGCGATAGCCAGTTTGATACCTTTCCCGGCAGTCAATTCTTCCCTGATCCTTTCATAGATCAGCACGTTGGCATCAACCGACATACCGATGGTAAGCACAATACCTGCAATACCGGGCAGTGTCAGCACAGCACCCAGGGAGGCAAGCACACCGAAAAGGAAAAACATATTGGAAACCAGTGCCACGTCAGCAACAAATCCGGCCCTGCGACTGTAATAAAAAAGCATATATAACATCACCACAATAAATGCCAGCAGGAATGAATTGAGTCCGGAACGGATGGCTTCATGTCCGAGAGAAGGGCCAATGATGGCCTCCTGGACAATGCTGGCAGGAGCCGGCAGTTTGCCTGATTTGAGAACATTGGCAAGGTCTTCAGCTTCATTATATGTAAAATTACCCCTGATTGTTGATCTTCCGTTAGGGATCTCCTCATCCACTGTGGGAGCAGATGCAACATAACCATCAAGCACAACGGCGATGGCTTTCCCGACATTTTCGCGTGTCAGTCTTTGCCATATCTGGGCCCCTTCACTGTTCATACCCATTACTACAGTGGCAGAACCACCTGACTGGTCAAAATCGACACTTGAATTTGTAACCACTTCACCATCCAGGGGTGGGCGTCCGTCCCTGCCGGTTTCTTTGAGGGCATAGAGTACGATATAATTTTCAGATTCATCAAAAGCATGCATATCCCAGGCAAAGCTGACGTCACGCGGTAATATTGCCCTTATCCGGGGCATGCTGAGGTAATGATTGACTGTTGCTGTATCCCTGTAATGACAGAATCCTACACCCGCACCGGGTACAAACTCTCCGTTTCGTGTTACATTGGGTTGAAGAATGCCCAGCAGGGGATTTTCTTTTATAAATCCTTCAAGCGTTTGTGCAGTAGTGTCTTCCATGAGGCTGTCTGCTTCAAGTTGCTCAAGCAGACTGATCTCCTTTTCTGTAGTATCTTCAGTTTCTGTACCGGCAGGTTGTTCAGTGGAAGAATCACTAAGGAGATCCAACAGTGGACTCTCTTCCTCCACTGATACATCAGATGTATCTTCCGGCATTTCTTCCATTGACTTAAGGGCTTCTTCAGCATCCAGAATTTCTCCTAGACGTGTATTGGCTTCCTGCAGATAAGGAAAAATTTCAGAATTCTCATATGTTTCCCAGAATTCAAGGCTTGCTGTTCCCTGCAGGAGTTTTCTTACACGTTCAGGTTCTTTCACACCCGGAAGTTCAACCAGTATCCTTCCCTGGGTCTCAAGCCGTTGTATATTAGGTTGTACCACACCGAAACGGTCAATCCGGTTCCGGAGCACATTGAAGGCATTGTCCATAGCACCTTCAGTTTCAGAACGAATAACACGCAATACCTCCTCATTGGTTGAATTGAAGTCGATCCTCCCCCTTAATTCACGTGTGGCAAAAATGGCAGCAAGCCGGGCATTCGGGTCAATCTCCTCGAAAGCCCTGCCAAATAAAGTGACAAAATCTTCCTGGCTTTCTTTCTGGTATTCCCTCGCCAGTGCAATAGCCTTGTTAAAGGTTGTATCAGTACTGTAGTTCGACAACGAACGGATCATCTCAACCATCGATACCTCCAGGGTAACGTTCATACCCCCCTTCAGATCAAGACCAAGATTAATCTCACGTTCTTTACATTCTTTATAAGTATACTTCCGGACAAGAATATTATAAACCACCTCGCTCGAGATCGAATCAATATATGTCTGGTAAGCCTCATTGTCATCACCGGCATATTGTTCTGCATCCCTTTCAACCTTATTTGTAACGATCGTAAAGGAAAGCTGGTAAACACATACAATAGCCAGTGCAATGGCAAGAATCCTGATAGCACCTTTATTCTGCATTTAACTCTGATTTATGAATTTCTGTATATTGTAAGTCAGGTCTTTCACACGGACGCGCAAAGATATTAATTTTAATGTTAACGAAAAAAAGCATCCCGGCCGGGATGCTTTTTTTTTATGACCGCTAACATTAAAAAAGTTTCATATCATCCAGCACTTTCATCACCTCTTTTACTGCATTTGCAGAGGTCTGAAGTTGTTTCATTTCCTCATCACTCAATTTAATCTCTATGATTTCCTCAATGCCATTCCTGCCAAGTTTAACCGGCACTCCTAAATAAACATCTTTCAGTCCGAATTCACCATTCAAGCGCGTTGATATCGGGAAAACACGTTTCTGATCACGCGTAATTGCCTCAACCATCTGAGCCACTGCTGCACCTGGTGCATGCCAGGCCGATGTGCCCAGCAGTTTAACGATTTCACCTCCTCCATCCCGGGTTCGTTGCACAATTTTCTCCAATACTTCCTTATCAATCAGGTCAAGAAGAGGAATCCCGTTCACAGATGTATACCTCGGCAAAGGCAGCATGGTATCACCATGCCCGCCAAGAAGCAATCCATGAATGTCGTTTGGAGAACAATTTAATGCATCTGCAAGAAAAGCTTTGAATCTGCCCTGATCAAGGATTCCTGCCATTCCAAATACCAGATTATCCGGCTTTTTTGAAGCAAGGGATGCAGTATAGACCATGACATCAAGAGGATTGGATACAACAAGAAGGATCGCATCAGGTGAATGTTTCACTGCTTTCTCAGTAACTTCTTTAACAATTAACGCATTGGTCTTGATAAGGTCATCACGCGACATACCCGGTCCTCTTGGCAATCCGGAAGTAATGATAATGAGCTCTGAGCCTTCTGTCTTTTTATAATCGTTTGTGACACCAATAACTCTGGTGTTGAAATTGAGAATTGACGAACTCTGCCAGATATCAAGGGCTTTCCCTTCAGCCAGGCCTTCCTTGATATCTAACAGTATCAGTTCGTTTGTAAGATTTTTCTGAGCAATGACATTCGCACATGTAGCACCAACATTTCCTGCTCCTACGACTGTAATTTTGTTCATATTAAATTTGTTTTTAAAGTTTCGCTTCAAACAAATTTAACAATAATGAATAAGGTGGCAAAGATTTAGGGATATCATTGCTGTAATAAACCCTCAAAATCTTCTTTCAGGGGAACCTGCTTTTCAAAATTATACAGCGTCAGTTGTCTGATATTGAAATAATAAGACCAATAATTATTCAATGCAGTGAGATAATTACGTGTGGCTGCATCTTTTTCTGTAAGGGCAATATTCAAATCGGTTACATCGACATTTCCGATTAAAAACCTCTGTTTCGTTACCTCATACCTGCTCTGTGCAATGGTATCGGCTTTGGATGCAATTCTAACCTGGTCATCCTGAAGATTAAACTGCATAACCTGAAGCATAACCTCCTGCTCAAAATCAATCTCTGACTGCTGTACAGTGGTTCTGGTAACCTCCTGGTTCGATTGAGCCATCCTGTATCTTCCTCTTGCAAGTCCCCAGTCCATGATGGGAATTTCCAGTCCGATCCTGATTCTCTCCTGGTCCTGGAGATCCCGGTATGCATCCGGAATTGTATATTCTTTCTGTGTTAATCCGTAGGAAGCATACAAATCAGCTGTCAGTCCTTTCTCAGCCTTAGCTTCCGCCACACTTTGGTCGGCCTCCAGCAATTGTCTCTGAAGAGAAATAATTTCAGGTGAATTTAATTTTGCTTCACTCAGCGCTTTAACAACATCAACTTCAAATTCCGGTATATCATGTGGGATGATCAATTCAATATCCACTGTCTCATTAAAACCAAGAAAGGATCTCAAACGGAACTTATTGATCTCAAGTTGAATCCTTGCTTCATTCAATGCTGTTCCTGCATTCAGAAAGGCCAGTTCCATCTGCAACAGCTCATTTTCAGCAATGGTGCCGATATTATACCGGCCTTCTGCAATCCTGAACAGGGTGTCATTATTGGCATAATTGGTCGTTGCAATCTGCAGGTTGACCTGAGCCAGGATCAGGTTAAAAAAATTATTTACAGCTCTCTGACTGACTGTCTCCATTGCTTCGATATAGGTTTTCTGGGCTTCCTCATATTTCAGCGGTTCAATTTTCTTTTCCCATCTGAAACTGTTATGGGCTTTTATCGGTTGTCTGAAACCAATACTGACTGGTGCCGAAAGATAAGATACGGGATTCTCTTCTGCCTTAAAATTGTCGATTCGCTGCAGTCCGGAGGTCATAAAAATACTTCCCCCTGTGGGAGCTATATTTTGCATAAGTGAAACCTCAACAGAAGAATTCATTAAACTCCTTTCAACAAAATCATCGCTTCCATCCGGTAAGGTGATTTTCTCGATTGACCTGGTCAGTTCCGGGATAACTGAACTCAGCGTAAGCCCGGGACGGAACTTTGCCACATGTGTCCTGTATTCCCAGTAACTGCCACGAAACCTGTGCCTTGACATAATGGCCATTGGAGATTGTTCTTTCGCCAGTTGTATCACTTCCTGAAGCGATAAACTCAATGTCCTCTGCTGAGAAAACAATTGTTGCGGGATGATTAAAAGTAAAATAAGAATCTGAAGTAAAAACTTTTTCATTGGATTTGGATTATTCATACCTTAATGATTCAATCGGATCTTTTTCTGAAGCTCTTTTAGCCGGGCTGTATCCAAAGATTATCCCTATGGATGCAGATACAAAAAATGCGATGAGGACGGAAAAAGGTGAAACAATGGTAAGGATTCCGGAAATTTGATTGATTAGTTTTGCCAGAATGATTCCTATCACAACACCGATCAAGCCTCCTGTGACACTTATCAATACGGCTTCTGATAAAAACTGGACAATGATATCCATTTTCTTGGCCCCGATTGCCATTCTGGTGCCAATTTCCTTTATTCTTTCCATAACGGAGGCAAACATGATGTTCATGATGCCAATGCCGCCAACCAGTAAGGAAATACTGGCGATGGCCCCAAGGACAATATTGAATATATCTTTTGTTCTCTGTTCCTGTTTTAAAAGCAATTCCGGAACAGTAATTTCATAATCCTTTACCTCCTCGTGCCTGCGGAACAACATTCTGCTGAGGATCTCGGTTGATGGCGTCAATTCTTCCGATTCATTCACCTGGACAATTATTTTATCCAGCTGATGATAATTTGTGCTGGTATTCTGGGTGGGATTGGTGCTGATCCTGAAAAAACGCGGTCCTCCCCCCCTGACCGATGACTGTGTCTGTTTAATCCTGGAACTGACCAGGGCACGGTTCTGAAAACGCAGTAACATCGTCTTGGCTGGTATATAAATATTGTCATTAAATACATTAACGCCTGTATTTTCAAAGGCAGTCAGGTTGATCTCATTCTTTTCCAGGACACCAATCACTTTCAGCCATATAACGTCAAACTTAATATATTTGCCGATTGCGCTTTCTTTCGGGAAAAATTTACTATCGATATTGGCTCCGATGACGCATACCGGAATGCCATTCTCCTCATGGTACTCATTGAAAAATGTTCCCTGTTGAAGTCCCAGGTTATAGATATCAAAATATTCATTATTTACCCCAACCAATTTGGCCTGTTCGCGTTTTCCTCTTTGTAAAATAAATGAATTCAGGGAAACCTCCGGGCTTATCCTTTTTACCGTTGGGAGTATTTTAACTATGGCTTCAACATCTGCCAGTGTGAGTCCCGGTGAAAATTTAGTTTTCTCCTTATCTTCACCGGAGTCTTCACTATCAGAGCTCTCTTCTTCAGGGGTTACAATAGGTGTGATCATAATATTATTCACTCCCACCATTTTAATTTGTTCCAGTATTTCCTGACGTGCACCATTTCCAATAGCCAGCATACTGATTACCGCTGCAACACCAAATATGATCCCCAGGCCGGTAAGTATGGATTTAAGTTTGTTTGCCATGATGGATTCCATGGCAATAATAACATCATGAAGATACCTGTCTATCATATGAGTTGATTATTATTTCTGTGTTTTGATATTGAAAGAACTATTTGATTAAATCAAAGATTTTTTTTGTAGAGCCGCGCCGTGGCACGGCCCTACAAATACCTAATTATCAATGAATTCTTTAAGCCTATTAATCTGATGCCTGATAATTTCACGATCCTCTGTCCATTCTTCTTCTGACCTGCTGATCTCCTCTATTGCTTGTATCTCTTCCGAATCCAGATGGCACATCCATTTGTCCCGGGAATCTGCCGGTTGTATCTCTCCTGAATTCTGCCGGCATTTCCATTCGTCCCGGGAATCTGCCGGTTGTATCTCTTCTGAACCCGGATGGCATATCCATCTGTCCGGAAGGTCTGCGGCTCGGATCTCCAATTGTTCCGGGGGAACTGCCGTTTATCCTTTGTTCATACAATGCTTTCTGTTCCTCTTCCAGTCTTCGTTTTTCCATTTCTTTCTCCCGGATCACCTCCGCAAGTTCCAGGCCTTCAAACCTGAATTTTTCGGGCTCTTCGGGAACTGAAAGCATAATTTCTTCATCTTCCGATAAACCTGCCTCCACAATGATCTGGTTCTCATTCGCTTCACCAAGTACGACAACCTGTTTAACACCATTCTTTTTATATATAAAAGGTAAACTGTCATTGGCATGCACTGTTTCAAGGGGAATAAACAGGACATCATTGAAAGTCTTCGTGATAATTAAATTACTTGTTGTCATGGAAGGCCTCATGACCGGATCAACTTCATCCAACTTAATAATTACTTCGAACACTTTTGCATCGGTA
>CAZGOR010000166.1:0-8147 GCA_964527875.1 uncultured Bacteroides sp.
GCTTTGAATGTCTGAATTTCATCCAATCCATTAATACATTCCTGAACAGCCCTGCTATCCACATCACAAATATGGACTACATCACAATTATCCTGTCCTGCAAAATTGCATGCTAATGCATTTCCTCTTGAATGAACACCCATCACTGATACCCGTATTCTTTCATTCGAGCCGAAAATACGGTTATAACTCAGGGCACTATATCCCGGTAAAATCCCCCCGGCCGTAAAAGCAACGGAGGCCCCAACCGACTTTTTTATAAAGTCCCTTCGTGAATTTGATCTGATTTTAGTTTTCATAGCGATTAATTTTAATATTTAATTCCAAGAAAGAAATCTAATTTTATAATTTAAAACTTCAATCATTAATTGTAAATAAAAGATTATGAATATCATTACATTCGGGACTTTGCCCGAATGTAATGATATTATATCTTCTTCAATATCTTATCCATGATCCAGTTTGTATAAGCTCCGGTCTTACCTGTACTGGGGCATTCTCCCTTTCCAAGAAGGGCATCAACCACAAATTGGATCAGGTGTATCTGGATATTCGCAGGATGAGCAATATTATAGGTAGCTTTAATTTTTTCTGCATGAATAACTATTGGTGATCTGGTAAATGTGGAAAATATAATTCTACCCCTGTCCCCGATAATATCAATCTGATCTTCCTGACTTGATCCCGAAACGGTAAATGACCACATTCCATTCAGGATGATTCCATTTTCAAAGACCAGGTTGGCAGAAACAGTATCTTCAGCTTCATATAAACCGGCAAAATTCTCCATACAACTGTGGATTGTTTTAACCGGGCCGAATAAATAATATAAAAAATCAAGCTGATGACAGGCCATGTCATAGAAATAACCTCCCCCGGCAATTTCCGGAATAACCCTCCACGGGGGATTCTCACGGTCGTGATCTTCATGTCTTGATGAAAGCAGTAATTTCAATTGAATAATCCGTACCTCACCGATTTTCCCTGACTCAATAAGATCCTTTACTTTAAGAAAATAGGGAAGGCTTCTCCGGTAATATGCCACATACAGGGGCAATCCCGTCTTTTCAGCTGCAAGGTTCATTTCAAGACAGTCTTCATAATTTGCCGCCATTGGTTTTTCTACGTATACAGGTTTCCCTGCTTCAAGAGCTTTAATGGTGTATTCTTTATGCGATAAAGGTGGGGTAGCAATATATATAGCATTTACGTCAGGATCATTGATTAATTTATCCGCATCGTCGTACCATTTTGGAATCCCGTGACGACTGGCATAATCTTTTGCTTTTTCACCATCCCGGCGCATTGCGGCAATAAGCCTTGAACCTTCTATCTTATTAAATGCAGGACCACTCTTTTTCTCTGTGACACTACCGCATCCAATCATACCCCAGTGCACTTCTTTCATGATTATCCGATTTTTGAAACGTTAAGATATAAAAAAGAAGATTGTTATAAAAACCAAATTATAAGTATAATATCAACGATTGTTGAGTCCCGGCTGAAATTAATGTCATATGATATTAATTTTCCAGCCGGGACATTCTATTTGCCAGTGTTGATGTTAGGAACAACCTTTATAACGGGGGAACCAAGAGGGTGAATTACTCAAGCAGAAAGCGGGGCTTAATTCATTTATCCCCCTCTTTGCTTCAAGCAGAGAGGGGGAACCAAAGGGGGGTGAGTTACTAAACCTGGAATACGATCATAACAGATCAGGGTTTCTCAAGGTATATAATCGTAAAATATTAATTATTTGCCTGCAAATTATCTTAAACGTGATCCGGGGAATAAACAGATATTTTGCCATTTTTTATGTCTTCCATTACCATTAATGCAAACATGATCTTATTGAAGGATTTCATTGAAGAGTTTTTAATCGGTCGTATAACCGGGTGAATAATCTTATTTCACCATGAAGCAGGTTTTTCCTTCAAGAATTTCACCATCATCAGATACTCCATGTACCAAAACCGAATATTCTCCCCGTATGTCAGAAGTATAAAAGGATATGTTAACAACATCCTGTTTCTCCGGGTCCAGGGTAGCATTCCAATAAAGGGTATTCCTTACGTCGGGAATACGGGTATGTCCACTACCATTTTCATATAACGGGTACTTTATCCCAGATTTTGGATTGAAGAATTTCATCTCGAAGAAAAAGGAGTTGGCAGGAAGATCAATCCCGGCAAGATCACCTTTTCTGGAATATATGCTGACAATTCCGCCATACTGAATATTTCCCCTAATATATGAGGCATTGATTATATCAATAAGTTTAATCTTTGAAGGAGACACTTTCAGTACCGACTCCAAGTCGGTTACCGGAACTTGGTCGAGCAGTATTAGTGGCCGGTATAGAGCAAGGTCAGAATGATTTCCGGTCAGAACAAAATAGGGTTTGTCATGAGCCCTGAACTGTGTCACCTCTCCGATAATCTCAAAGAAGAATTCTTCCAGCGAAGACAACATTATATAATCATCTATTCGGTAGGTTTTCATAGGTTTTCCATAAAAATAGTTCATAGTGTCAGTGGAAGAATCCTGTGGTTGGATTGAGGATAGTGAAGTTTTATAGGCTTTGCTTATTTGCATATTGAGCATCATTTCTTCAGCCAGTTTTTTCCCGGGTGGGGTAAGCGCAAATGCTTCCTGGGGAAGTGGTGCAGCCTCCACGGAGAAATCCTTATCAACATGGATGGTTACCGGGTTGCTGTTTGTGGTTTCTGCGGCAATATAAACATCCTGCCTGCCCGTCTTATCCGGAAGGGCAAACATGAACCTTCCGGAAGTATCTGACAATACACCATAAAAATCTTTATTTTCGCCAAGCAAAGAGAGGTAAACACGGGCATTGGCAACAGGGCTTTCTTTATCAGATTGAACAACTTTACCGGTAACCGTTAATCCTCTCGTTTCAGGATAATACTGTATCTCACTAAAGTGTTGCTTATTAATAATATCAGATGTACTAATTCGGTAAAAGACCGTATCAGCTGTACCAGTCCTGGCTACCGATATGCAGTAACCATCTGGTGAAGAGTGAATACTATCGGTTAAGAAGACAGACACCTCAACTTTTTCTCTCCGGTTGTATGTTTGCTTATCGGTATGGCACAGGATAGATTGCCGGTTGACAACTTGAGGTTGAAAAGTTGCTTCCTTTTCCATCTTGCCGCTGATTGGTGAGGTACTTGTCAACTCTGCGGTATATGGATTAATAATGATGATCCGGGAATAAAAATAATTTTCTGGCGGTTCATTTCGCATCCACTTTGTATACCCTTTTATGTAATAGTTTCCTGTAGGGATTTCTTCGGGAATGTTAAGGCTTCCTGAACAACCTCTCATGCTAAGTTTGTATTTGCCCATACATACTGGTTCATTACGTGATGTAATAACCTCCACATAAAACATCTTACTCCACCCGGCATATTGCAATTCATGTGAGTTTACGTAAAAGGCTCTGAAAAAAATCTCTTCACCTACAGCATATATATTCCTGTCTGTAAACAATTGAAACCGCTCATGAAACAATTCCCGGTCAAATCCTGATAACTTCTGTCCATTCTGGGAAATACCAAATGCCGGCAAAGCCAGGAAGAATAATACCATGTAAACGATTCTATATCTATTCAAGTTCATTTTCAATAAGGCCAATAATCCGGTTTCTCAAGTGACGCTCCGGTTGCGGTACAGTCAAAGCAAACATCAGGAGCCATTGCTTTTCTATCAGAGGTAAGGTAAACGGGCCATTCGGAGGGTCCATAGAAACCAAGCGGATTATACATACCAATTGGAATTGGTTTACAATTGTAATTTTGGATTTTAAAGTCGAACAATTCAGAGACAAAGATCCGCTCTTGTGTCTGTGCTGAAACAAAAAAATATCCCAGGACATTCTCATCGCTATCATCAACATTAAAAATATTTCCCCTTATCTGATAGGGCTGGTATTCATACAATCCGCCACTTTCCTGACTCTGTTTTTTTATCTCTTCCCAATAGTTATATGCCTGTTCAGTCAGGGAATACTGTGTCATCAGCAGACTGTAGGCAACCTTCAGACGATTGGTCTCATTAGAAACATAAAGTAATGGTATCCGTTCGATAATCTTGCTTCGGTCAAGGTTACTGTTGGTCATGGTAAAAATCTCATGTGCCGGTATATCAATAAACCAGCACCGGTGCAGGGAGTCTGTTTCGTGGCCAAGATCAACAATATAACCCACATAATAATACCGGATCAGATAAGGTGTATTATATTCCCATGTCTCTTCAAAGGCTATACGAAAATGGGATGCATATTCTTGAGGAGCATACAGATTGGTATAGAACTGTATGCCAAAAATGGGAAAATCAGGATCTTTTGTTTCGTGTCTTTCTATCTCATAGTAAAGATTTTCGATGGGCGGACACGGGAGCATGGTATCCGGAGTTGAAAGATATTCTTTACCATCAGGTGTCAGCACATGAACCTGGAAAGTTTTTCCTACAGAGGCAAAATCCTTACTGATCCACGCAATATAACAGCCTGGTTCCTCTTCAATATACTGCACGGCTACTCCGGCACCATCTATAACCTCCACAAGACATCCCTCAACGAAATTTTTTATGGGTGTATTGTAATCAGAAGATCTGGATATTGTGATCTCGTGATATCCTCCTTTGTTTGTAAGTGTACCCTCAATCACCATATCCTCCTGATTCTCAGAAATTTTTGGTGAAAATGGATCAATACAGCCAGCCAAAAAGATAAAAAACAATATGACGAAGGTTCTATTCACTTGCATAATTTCCAAACCTGAAATTCCATGAAATTGTAAATATCTGAGTTCCAAAGATCGACATCTTATAACCGTTTATCTGACCATTCTCTGTCCTGAAATAAACCGAATAGGCATTTTTACGGCCGGTAAGATTATATATATTAAACATCCAGTAACTATGGGCCAGTTTTTTCGATTTCAGGTTTCCTTCGAGGTTGATTGAAAAATCAAGCCTGAAATAGTCGGGTATACGATATTTGTTTCTCAGTGAATAGTTTAATATTTCTTTGTCATCAAGATAATACACCGACACAGGATAGGTTACCGGCCGGCCTGTAGAGTAAACCATATTGGCCGAAAAGCTAATCCTCCTGTTAAACCTGAAGTTTGAAACAACATTCAGGGCATGGGGTTTATCATAATTTGCTGCATATCGCTTTCCAAAGTTTATCTTCTCCCACGAATTCATGCCATCCACAAGTATTGTGGATTTGGAATAGCTATAGGAGATCCATCCATTCAGTTTACCTGCATTTTTCTTCACCATTAATTCCAAACCATATGCCGTCTGGTTACCCTGAAGAATCAGTTGTTCAACTTCCGGACTTGAAAGAAAATTTACACCATCTTTATACTCTACAACATTATGGATCACCTTATAATAAGCTTCCAAAGAGGTGTTGATACCCACATCCGGATAATCCTTGTAATAACCGACCGAGTACTGATCAGCATATGGAGGACGAATATGATAATCACATAACTTCCATTGGTCTGTAGGTGAAATAGCTATGGTATTTGAAAGCATAAAGAGGTACTGGCGAATCCGGTTATACGACATCTTCACGGAACTAAATGGTCCGGTACTTGTATTCAGTGCTATTCTAAATTCAGGTCCGCTGTAGAATTTGATTATTTTACCGGCATTAAAACTAAGGGTATCCGAAATCATATTATCACTGCGGGGAGCATCAATATAATAGTTATATACCCTAGCCGGTCCCAGAAATCCATAAAAGCTGTATCGGAATCCGGTGGACAGTGTTAATGTCGGAAATATTTTAAATTCATCGGCAATATACAGAACTCCCTCAATCCCATTTTCTTTTCCAAAGATATTTCGTTTCCTTAGTGATTCCTCTCCCCATGGTTTGACTATGCCTCTGTCGAGCCTGTAATAGATAATACTAGCTCCAAACGGCAGGGAATGTTTTTTGCCGGGTATCCAATTAAAGTCAGTCCTCGCCTCATAGTGATCAATCTGAAAACCATGTTCATATGCGGATACCGGTTCAGCTTTGTTGATGGTTTTAAATCTGTATCTGCCAAAGACTGCTGATAGGTCGGATGATAACTTGTTGGTGAAGCGGTGCTTCCAATTCACTGAACTCCCGGAGGTGGCATAATTGTAATCGTTGTCTGTTGACAGCGAGAATTTATCAAAAGAATGATATCCGAATATTTTTAAAAGATTTGACTCATTGGGCTCAATATTGATACCTCCAGCAAAGTCATGGAAAGAAGCATTACTGTTTCGCAATTCAGGATCCTCAAGCCGTTCAAGAATCCAGTCCGAATAAGTAGATCTGGCACTACAAATAAACGAAGTATGATCCTTCTTAATGGGACCCTCCATGGCCAGATGACCGGTTATAGGGCTGACACCTCCTCTCGCGGTAAATTTCTTCCGGTTTCCCTGCCGGGTCGAAATATCGAAGAATGAGGCCAGGCGTCCGCCATATTTAACCGGTATATTGCTTTTAAAAAGGCTGAAATCACGCACAATATCAGGACTGAAAGATGAAAAAAAACCAAACAGGTGAGAAGTATTATAAACAGGAATCTTGTTGATATAGAACATGTTCTGGTCGGCGGGACTGCCCCTGACATTGAACCCGGAGGTCCCTTCACCAACAGTCTGAATACCAGGTAACATCTGTGCAACTTTCAGGAGATCTTTCTCTCCCATCACCAACGGGATCTCTTTGATCGATTTAATAGTTATCCTTTCAAATCCCATTTGCAGACCTTTAACATTATGATAACGGTCGGCCTTAACCACCACCTCACTGATAGGAATAACATCTTTCTCCATTGCCAGATCCAGTCTGCCGCTGTTTCGTACCAGTAAAAAGCACCGGACTTTTTTCATACCCATACTGCTAAATTCCACACTATATCTGCCGGGAACCAGAAATAGAGTAAAATGTCCGTCTAAATCTGTCACAGATCCACTTTCAAGCTCATTGATATAAATCGTTGCACCTATCAAAGGTTCTCCGGTCTCACTATCAGTGAGTTTACCATGAATGATGGCTGTGCCCGGCGGATTGCCAGAGGATTTATCACCCACTATAATGGTTTCTGCTATGCTTGCTTTCCTGCCATTGATATATTTTTGTTCGGTAGAAGTAACACCATCAGATGAGCCTTCAGCAAGATCCTCCCTGCCAGATTCAAAGGAAAAATCGGGCAATCGCTTTACCAGGATGATATTTTTAATAATAAATACATTGTTACCATCATCAATATAATAGTCAAGGTCTGTGCCTTCCAACACACTGTCTAGAACGTCATCGAGTAACATAGAATCCCCGCGCAGATCGATAAAGATTTCAGCTACCCATTCTGTTTTAAAGAAGAACGATGCACCAGTCTTCTGTTCAACATCCTGCACAAACTTCACAAATGGCACATGGTCATACCTGCCTGAAAAATAAAGGTCTTCACCAATGCACCAGCCTGCAGAAAAATTGGCAATTAACAATATGGTAATCAAGTTTCTCAAATCCTATTATCTTTTCAACAGGTTATTGCAATGGCTGATCAGTAGACTCATCTGAGATTCAGAGGCGCTGCGCACCCTTATCCTATTACGGCGAATGTATTTTGTTACCTCTTCTTTTATCGATTCCGGGATTTGCATGACAAAAGAGTGGGTACCCTTGTATTTGTAAAATTGATCATCGATTAGCAGGAAGGTCTCCTTCCTTTCAGGCATATAGTTGTAATAATTCTCAACCGATGTGACAGAATGTGTCATATTCTTCTTCCAATACCATAGACAGGAAATCTCACCGGAGGCAATTACCTCATTAAACTGCGATCCATCATTCGGATGAACATACCGTTTGAAATAATGGTTGCCGATGATGAATTCAGAAACAAATTCTTTATTCAGCACGATTAGGTTGTTTGCACCTGAAAAGTCAGTATAACGAACGATCAGCTCCTGGTTATAAATATCATATTTCAAGTTCAGGTCCTTATAAGTACGTTGATTGATTACTACAGTTCCCGGGTAGATTTTATTTTCTCCAAGAAAAGGATGACCAACGGAATTAGGCCTGTAGTCAATATACTTTCTACCATTGATAA
>CAZGOR010000167.1:0-8132 GCA_964527875.1 uncultured Bacteroides sp.
AAGAACTTGCTGAATTGTCAGTAATTCCTGATTGTTTACATATTTTTTTACTGCTTCCGGCATTCCGCCGATGATCAGGAACCTGATCAACAAAGTGTTTAATTTCATGTGAAACGGTTCCCGCAAAGGATTTCCCGCGGAACTTTGCCGCTTTATTTCAATTAAAGCCTCTTCACCGAGCGCTTGTAAAAACTCATCGAACGACATAGGATACATAAAGATCGACCGTATACGCCCAACCCCAAATGATGGAATATCCTCAATAGCAAAATCAAGTAAAGAACCTGCAGCAATAACATGCAAACCGGGCTTTTGTTCATAAAAAAAACGTAATGCTTCTATGGCGTTTCTGCAGGTCTGCACTTCATCCAGAAACAGTAATGTTTCACCTTCAATGACTGGTATTTTATAATAAGCCGAAAGATCTGCAATAATTCGCTGAACATTCAAATCACGATTAAAGAAGTTGCATATTTGCCTGTCTTGTTCAAAATTTACTTCCAGTAAATACCTGAACTCCCTGCCAAATTCCCTTACAATATACGTTTTACCAACCTGACGTGCTCCCCGCAGCAATAAAACTTTTCGGTTAGGTTCATTCTTCCATTTTAATAAAGCTTCGTATATGTGCCTTTTCATAACTTCTCTGCTTAAAATCAAGGCTAAAATATAAATTATTTTTCTATTTATCAAATCTAAATTACATCATTTGTAACTAAAAATATAATCTAATATTTTTTATTTTTGTCTAAAAGTCAAATCTAATCACAACTAACTAAATGAAACCTCTGTATTCAATTCAATCAGGCTAGATTAATATCTGTAGTAAAGCATTGAGCAATTGAAAAAGCTAAGTAATTGAATGAATGATTTTTGGGAGCGGTTTTGCGGACAGGTTCTGAAAATGTTTTAATTTCAATATCTTCGTTTTAATCTCATAACATGTTAACTTTACATATGAAACAGATAAAAATTCCAGATAAGCAATTTCTTAAAACATTAATAAACAGATATTCAAAACTTTTCAAAATACGAGCTCAAAACATATAAAATGAAACCAACCAGACGATCATTCATCAAAGGTTCAGCTCTTGCCTTTTCAGGGAGTTTATTGGTACCCGGTGCCTGTCATTCATCTCCAGAACCAGGGAAGGAGAAGATTCCCGCGGGTAAACTGAAACTTACATTTGAACCATATGAGCTTCAGCTAAAACATACCTTCACCCTGGCTACCTCATCAAGAACAACCACTCCGGTTA
Source organism: uncultured Bacteroides sp. (assembly GCA_964527875.1). Classification (GTDB taxonomy): domain Bacteria; phylum Bacteroidota; class Bacteroidia; order Bacteroidales; family SM23-62; genus LJUQ01. Next base: position 1,260 of record CAZGOR010000167.1, read on the forward strand.
TGTTAACGAAGCTGGAATATGACGGCTACACCGGATATGGAGAAGCATCCATGCCCCCTTACCTGGGTGAGGACCATCAGACTGCCCGTGATTTTCTCTCCAAAGTCGATCTTACCGGATTCCCTGATCCCTTCCTGACAGAAGATATACTTGAATATGTCGATTCCATTGCTCCCGGCAATTTCGCCGCAAAAGCTTCGGTTGATATTGCCCTGCATGACCTGACCGGTAAAATCCTGGATATCCCCCTATATCAATTTTGGGGATTGAATCCGGATAAAACGCCGAATACCTCTTTTACAATAGCAATCGATACTCCTGAGATTGTCAGGCAAAAGGTAGAGGAAGCTGCCGGATTCAGGATACTGAAAGTAAAACTGGGTGGAGGAAACGACAAGGAAATGATCAGTACAGTCAGGGAAGTTTCCGATGTTCCTTTATGTGTCGATGTGAACCAGGGATGGAAAGACAAAAAGCAGGCACTCGACATGATTTGCTGGCTCCGGGAACAGGGAATCGTATTTGTTGAACAGCCCATGCCTAAAGAAAACCGTGATGATATTGCATGGCTGACAGAACAAAGCCCCCTGCCTGTAATAGCCGATGAAGCAGTACAAAGACTGAAAGATATGACTGATCTGAAAGATATCTATACCGGCATAAATATCAAACTGATGAAATGCACGGGACTAAGGGAAGCATGGAAAATGATCAATTATGCCAGGGCTTCCGGGATGACTGTAATGCTGGGGTGCATGGTTGAGTCCTCCTGTGGTGTTTCCGCCGCATCCCAGCTTTCCCCGATAGTCGATTTTGCCGACCTGGATGGTAACCTGTTAATCAACAATGACGTATTTGAAGGTGTAAAAGTAATAAACGGAAAAGTTACACTTCCGGACAGTCCGGGAATAGGTGTGGTAAAAACCGGGGAAATTTTAAATTGAAAAGAGGTTTTTTTTATCACATATATTAGTTCTCGCAGATTTACGCAGATATAATCGCGGATTTTCGCTGATAATTGATCCCAAGCTTATTTTATCTGCGTGAATCAGCGGTTAGATCAGCGGTAATCTGCGAGAAGCCTTTAAATATATTTAACATTCAAATTAAACACCATGCATAAATTCAAATCTTTACTCTGCATTATCCTGCTAATGTTTATTATATCCTGTAAACAATACCCCTCGGAACAGGAGATTTTTTCGAATATTGATGCAGGTAATTTCACCCTGGCTGAAGAACAAATCCAATTGCTTCTTGAAGATGAATCCATTCCGGATAGCGTCAAAAAGGAACTGAATGATCAACTGTATCTCATGAACCGCATCAGAATGGATTTCAGCCTCACCGAGGATGAAATAAAAGAAAAACTTACTAATTATTTCCCTCAGCTCAGTGACAGCATGTTACGTAAATGGGAAAATGACAAGTCACTTGAGATGCGGGTCATTGATGGTGAAAGAAGATATTTCAGGCATGCTCATCATAATCTCTTCAGACTCGATGAAGAAGCCGGGAAAAGAAAAACAGAAACGAATAGTGAAAGCGAGAATGAATCACTGAATTATCGCGATAAGTATGCAAAAACAATTATTGACCAGGTTAGAAAAACCGGTAATTCCGCAGTTGATAAAAAGAGGTTTCAGGTTCAATATACCATTACATTGAAACCCGGTGTAATCCCTAATGGTGAGATCGTCCGCTGCTGGCTCCCGTATCCAAGGATCCATGAACAACGTCAGCCGGAAGTAACCCTCGTATCTGTCAACTCAGAAAATTACCGGATTGCTCCGGTTGAAACACCGCAGAGAACCATTTACCTGGAAAAAACCGTATGGCAGGATAGCGCAACAATTTTTCAGGTTACTTTTCAGGTTAAAACAGCTGCACAATGGTTTGATGTCAAACCGGAAAAAATCCTTCCTTACGATACAACCAGCAAGGTTTACAGGGAATTTACAGAGGAACGCCCTCCCCATATCATCTTTCCCGATAATATCAGAAAATTATCACAACAGATTGTTGGTGATGAGAAGAACCCTGTTATAATAGTCCGGAAAATCTATCAATGGATAGATAAAAATATTCCCTGGGCCAGTGCACTGGAATATTCAACAGTAAAGCGCATCCCCGGATATGTTTTGGAAAATAAACATGGCGATTGCGGTATGCAGTCATTATTGTTTATTACCCTTGCCCGGTATAATGGTATACCCGCAAAATGGCAGTCGGGGTGGTACATGTTCCCAGCAAAGACGAATATGCATGATTGGGCCGAAGTGTATTATGAAGGTGTGGGCTGGGTTCCCATTGATCAATCTTTCGGATTGATCGATTCAGAGGATGAAGATCACAAATGGTTTTATACACAGGGAATCGACCCATTCAGATTGATCATCAATGATGATTATGGACAGGAATTAAATCCCCCTAAAAAATTTCTCCGCAGCGAAACTGTCGATTTTCAGAGAGGTGAGGTTGAATGGTCCGGTGGTAACCTTTATTTTGACCAGTGGGATTATACCATTGAGGCAATCATGTTATAAATTAACGGGTCGATCTAAACCCGGTACAATCTTATTTTAAGCAAGTCATTGGAATGATGGAAGAATAAGTAAATTAGTAGATTAGTAAATTGGTATATTAGTGTGTGTGGGTAATGGGGTGTGAGTGTTGGTAACTTTATGAATTACAGCAGAATATTCGTGAGACCTGCTTTTGCAAATGCTCCGGCAGGCAAGCCGGCAGTTTGTGAGCGAAGTGAAACGAATTACAAAGTCGAATCCCGACAAATCGGGAATAGCGAAGTGTATCGGGAGAAATGTTACTGAAACTTCACACACTAATCCCAATACTCACACTCACCAATATACAAATTTACCAATATACCAATTCACCAATTTCCAAATCTCTCATTCTCCCACTCCTCTTCCATCACTTTATTTGTGCCACTTTATCCAATTCTGCATAAGGATCATATTCAAGTGCTCCTTTGGGGAGCCAATGCCACAGAGGGCCGAGATCACGCTTTATATGGCTTATGAAATATTCGGGTACGATCCTTGTTTCACCTTCGAGGAAATCACGGAAACCGGGATTTATATCCAGCAAGCGGCGCATTTCCACGTAATGTTGCAGTTTGCCAAAGCCCCCTACAGATAATGATAATGCCAGGCTCAGCCATTTTATCAGGGGAACCCTTATGGCCATGAACCGGTTATAAATCACCCGTCTCGAAAAACTGTATCTGAAGAGGTCAATAACACGGTCATGGAATTCGATCCATGAATAATTTTTAGGCTTAACATTACTTGTATGTATTGTACGCAGAAAATGAAAAGGAACCGGTATGATACGGTTTTCATTCAGATATTCCGTATATTTCCGGGCACCACGACCATATGCAGTTAAAATCGAATATGCAGGATAGGTTCCCGGGACAATATCAAGAAACTTCTTGATTAATTCAAAGGGTTCCGGACCCTCGTCCTTATCCACACCCAGGACAAAATTTGAATGAACAAGAGGAATTATGCCACAGATCATCTTAACCTGTTCGGATACCTGCTTTAATTTATCAATTCCTGTTTTTGTTCCTGTTTTGGACTTAAAACCATAATCAAACCAAGACTCTATACCAGTCATGACAAATTTGAATCCATTATGTGCAAGCCGCCTGGTGTTGGTCTCGGTTAAAAGAGAAAGGTTACATTCAGCAAGAAAATTAACAGTACCTGGTGGAACTGCTTCTTCAATTGCATCCATGATATCATCAAACCTCACTCCAAAGTTCGGATCGTGCCAAGCTATCAGGGGTTTTTTCATTTTTTTTAACAGGAACCGCAGATCTTCCTTTATAGTATCCAGATTAAGAGGCTGATAAGGTATGAACGAGTCAACACAAAAATCGCATTTAAAGGGACACCCAAAACTTGAATTCATTGGGATTCCCTTCAGAAACTGACCTTTGTAGAATGCCTTTTCGATGAATTCCCAGCGTTCCTGTACACCAGCCAATTCCGAAGGTTGCTTTTCAGCTGACATATATACCCCAACAGGCCTGTGCGCTGTACAATCAGTCAATACATCATGCAGTAATGCTTTATCTGTCAGACCAAGAACATAATCAAAATAATTGCAGCTGTCTTCAGGATAGCACCTGGCATGAGATCCGCCTAACACTGTAACAGCTCCCATCGTTCTAAACAAGTTGCTGAGGGCATATGAAATCTGAGCCGTAAAGCTGAACGAACTGATAAAAACCAGGTCGGTCTTTTCAGGTAATTTTTCAATAAGGTTTTGAAATCCCCCATACCATAAATAAGTAACATCATGTCCTTCCTGCCTGCACCAGACTCCGATAACCTGCGGCATAATACTCCGGTAATTCGTATACATCAGCCTGGTATAAAATGCATGAGACTGATTATTGTTTATAAGGTCGATGATGCAGATATGAAGTTTCCTCATATTCACTCCAAATTAAAACATACCCGAGTCTATTTTTCAAGATAATCCTTTGCCTCAAGTTTTATTGCATGCAACGAAAGTATAATATCTTTAAAAAAATAAATGGGGGAAATCAGGATTGATAAGATAGAAATGACAAATAACAAATAACCTGTTAATCGTAAATCAACATTAAACAGATTCATTATAAATAAAACCGGGATGATCAGGCTGCTAAATATAACGCTGATGACCATTGCACCGATTGAATTCCTGAGATACCTGCTGCTGAGCAAATTCTTCCTTTAACCTGAACCTCACTAATATACAACTATTTTGGTGATTCCTTCATCTGTCTTAAGTAAATAAATGCCCTTGCCGTATTTACTTAAATTGATATCCTCATCCAGCATACCTGTTGTTGTTAAATATCTCGTATATATCAGTTTTCCATAAATACTATAAATCTCAACCAGAATATCTCCATTATAGCTGTTTGATTCAATTTTAAAAGTACCACGATTCGGGTTGGGATAAATATGTATTTTATCCCCGTTATAATGATTGTTTTCATAACCTGAGACTGGTACCAGATTTACAGTATCTGATCCAGTGCAATCATGAAGACTGACCTCAACCCAGTATTCTCCATAATTCTCTGCACTCAGTGTCTGCCCGGTACTTCCATCCTGCCACAAGTATGAATCAAAGCCTGGTCCTGCATCAAGGATAAAGGGAAATGAGGTCACTTCTATAAATGGTTCACCAAGGTCAACTTCCGGGTATCCAAATATCATGACACTACGACTCACTGTATCATTTTCCCTGTTTATATCAGATTTCAGATCTGTAAATATTTCGAATGTAAAGAAACCTATATAAGGCTGACCGAAGGATTCAGAATGCAAATATGAGATAAATCCGGAAGGCAGGAAGTCTTCTGTTAAGACCAGATCATGTGTGGCAACTGGTTTACCTGGCAAAATTAAACCGTAAGGAATTGTATCTCCCTGATGGTAGGTTTTGCCTCCTGCATTTGTAATATTTAATGTAAATTCTAACGGGTCAGGCAATTCACATGTGTCAGATAGGTTCGTTTCACAAGCCAGGGAGAGGTCTTCATTATAAACGATAACGGTAATACTTCCATCCTTTGTAAGTGCATTCGGAGAACCTTCATTCAGCAAGACTTGCTCAATGTTTACAGAAACAGATTCCATAACTGTAAGTTCCTCTGTCAGCTGAAATCTTATATAAAACAATACACCGGAAGTATTAAAACCGCCTGCACTGGCTGCAGCCAGGTGTATGATGCTATCCTGGATATTGGCAGCTACTGACCAGTCTTCTGTCAGTGTTCCGGTAGTTATAATATCCAAACCCTCAAGCTCAGGTTTTTGATATTTAATATCTGCTTCAATAGAATTAATATCTGATCCTGAAGGTATCTCTGTGATATAAACAGGCATGTCGATAGTCTCTGCTAACTCACAAATTGTATCCGGTAATGAGATCAGGGCATCATACACAAAAATCGTGTCTGAAGAGCCGGAGGCCCCAATAATATCTGATACTGTAACAAATATATTCCCCCCCATGTTTGCAGTCAATACACCAGCTGCATCGATAGAGGCTACTGCTGCATCTGTGGTACTCCATGTATAGGGTTCGAATCCGCCGCCTGCAACAAATGTTTCTGTTTCACCCGCCAGAAGGGTTACTGTTGATGGCGTTACGGTCAGATCCGGCAGGGGTTTGATAGTGAAATATCCCCTCTCGGGACGGGCAAATATATCCTCATTGAAAACTGCATCAATAAAATCGAGGTAAGTTCCTCCAGTATTTTTACTGACCATATATTTTATAAACACTAAAGGACCGCTGCCAGCTAAAGGATCAGATGTGGCAAAGGAAACGCTTACTCTTCCCGGTATAGCGGTATTGATGGTCAGATTATCGCATGATTCAAGCAATGTGCCATCCTTATTCACCTCTTCGGCATAAAGAATGATATTGGTATTGTAGCTGAGTGTAATTGCTCCTGAAACAATTCCTAACTCATCAACATTAGAAGTATATACCGGGATCTCAATAAGGTTTGACTGCCATCCGCTGGTGTCAGGTACGGATAAGGTTAATCCTCTCACTTCAATGAAATTGTCCGAGGTATCAATAATACCGGTGGCATCTTCTGCCACAACCTTTGTAAATCCCCGTTTAAGTGCTGTAAAAAGGCCCGAACTGTTGATTGAACCTACACTATCCAGTGTGACTGACCACTGGTAGGGAGATGTACCGCCCTGGACATTAAACTGGAGCTGATCACCTGAAGTCAGTAATCCATCGTTTGGGCTCACAGTGATAACCGGTTTAGGTTTTATAGTCACATATCCGTTATCAAGACTTATTCCCGGTTTTCCCTCA
>CAZGOR010000168.1:0-8129 GCA_964527875.1 uncultured Bacteroides sp.
TATGTAACTTGTAAACTGTTTTATCCGCCGTAACGAAGTGAAGGCGGACACCCTGCAACCATGTAACCCTGCGACCTTACAGCCCTGAAACCATTGCGACCATTCCAGCCGCAATGCATATACCAAATTCTTTATATATTTACAGCACATCTATATTTAAAACTCATAAAATCTCCTTCCATGCTAACAAATATTGATTACCTGTTAATAGCATTTTATTTCGTCATCATCCTGGTCATTGGATTATGGAGTGGCCGAAAGCAGGAAAAAGAAGATTACCTGATTGCAAACAGAAAACTGAATTCTATCCAGGCTACCAGTACAATTTTTTCAAGCAGGATCGGTGCAGCGATATTGTTAACTTATACGGCACTGGTGTATTTATACGGCCTTGGTGCTTTATGGTATTTTATCGGGGCAGTTTTCGGATTGTTCGTCTTTTATTTCTTTGGAAAAAAGATCAAGAAACTTGCCGATGAACAAAAATTCTATACCCTGCCCGATTTCTTTTTCTTTTTAAAAGGAAGATTTGCCGGTTATCTTGCTACACTTATCGTGATCACTATCATGTTTGGCTGGGTAGTTTTGAATTTTACAGCCGGAGCCAAACTGATTGCAGAATATACACCAATCAGTTACGAATTTTCAGTTATCATCGTTGGTGTTGTCATCCTGGCATATCTTGTTGCCGGAGGATTCAGTGCTGTGGTGAAGACTGATTTTATTCAGACCCTGGGAATTTTCCTTTTGTTTATCCTGATGATATATCTTCTCATTGTATCTGATACCAAACCCGCGATGGCTTTTATGGATCTTTTCAGCATACCTGTCACTGAAATGACAAGCTTCTTCCTGGCAGGTTTTTTCATTCCCATGGCCTCACCGGAGTTATGGCAAAGAGTTTATGCAATAAAAGACCAGAAACATTTTAAACGCAGTCTTTTCCTTTCATCTGTATTCTATCTCATCATCGGATTTATCCTCATGATGATTGGTCTCGTGATCAGGACAGATCTGCCGGACATTGAAGCAGGCACTTCCCTGATCGTGGGTTTCAGCAGTTTGTTACCTGTCGGGCTGGCTGGTTTATCGGTTGTGATCATTTATTCTGCCGTTTCATCCTCGGCCGATACCTACCTGTTTACCACTGCTGCTTCCGTTACGCAGGATTTCCTTGAGAAATCGGGGATTCTCACAAAAGAAAAGTTATTTATCACCATGAGAGTCTGTATGGCTGTCCTGATGGTGCTAGGTGTCACAATGGCTCTAATCTTAAAAGATATTATTGACACCACATTTTTCTTCGTTTCCCTGACCATGTCGCTTGGCTTCCTGGTTCTTGTTATCTGGATCTATCCGAATATCAACAGACACAGCGTCAATTTTTCAATTTTCTTTTGCCTTATCGGTGTTATTGTTCCGGCAATCATCTTTGGCATATCCACGACATTGATCATTTATGCCTGGGCATTGTGCATCATCGGTTTACTGGCAGGCATAGTGGTGAATTATTATGTGAAACCTTCGAGTTGACTCCGGGGGTTGACTGCGGGGCATGGGTAGAAGATACGGTTCTTGCCCCCGATTTGGCAATCGGGGGTTGACTTATATTTTACCACCCGCCCGAACGAATTCATTCCTGCCCGAATGACTCGGTCAGGCGGGCGGGCAGGATACGTTCGGGAGGAGTTCTCGGTTACCGGCTACCTGTTACCGGCTGTCTGCTACCGGTCGCCTACCGGAAACAATAACAGTCTAAATCATTATATTTGGAATTCTTAATAATTATTTCATTCCTATTGAAAAGCATTTCAAATAATACACTGATTTCTTTGCTATTCCTGATTTTTATAACTTTACCGGGATACCCCCAGAAAACAATTCGTGCGGTTTCTACTGCAACTCCACCAGTTATTGATGGCATCATCACTCCCGGTGAATGGACTGCTTCCGATACAGCTATAGACTTCATCCAGATGGAACCACGCAAAGGGATGCCTGCTACAGAACCAACAACGGCCTATCTGTTATTTGATGATCAGTTTATATATGTTGCCATGATTTGCTATCACTCCGATCCTTCTGAAATTGTCTCCAGAATTCAGCAACGGGACGAACTAACCAAAAATGATGATATTATTGCTGTTATTCTCGATACATATGCCGATAAAAGAACAGCCTATGTTTTTTTCATTAATCCTCTGAATACACAAATTGACATGAGGGTTTCCGATGACGGCAGGAGTTTTGATCTGAACTGGGATGCAGAATGGATATCGGCTGCCTCCATCAGTACTGATGGCTGGGTTGCTGAAATGGCCATTCCATTTAAAAGCATCAATTACAAAGCAGGCCTCAGCACGTGGGGTGTTAATTTTGGCCGTATCATCCGAAAAAATTCTGAAACGATCTACTGGTCAGAAGCTCTGAGTAACGACTTCAGGGTATCACAGAGTGGAATATTAACCGGCATCCAACCTCCACAGCGTAAAGCACGGGTGAAATTATTCCCCTATGGAACAATCCGCTATGAAGATAGTGATGTAACCGGTGTATATAAAAAATGGAAACCTGGTGCAGGACTGGATGCTGAAGTGGGTATTACCTCCCAGCTGATTGCCAATCTGACTTTAAATCCTGATTTTGCTACAGTTGAGGGAGACCAGGAACAAATTAACCTGACAAGGTGGGAACTGAGTTGGCCTGAAAAAAGACTCTTCTTCCTGGAAGGTAATGATATGTTTAACACCAGGATCCGAACCTTTTATTCCCGCCGTATCGGTGATATTCATTATGGAGGTAAAATAACAGGCAAAATCGGCAGCATGAATATGAACATTCTCACCGCACGTTCAGTTGAGAATCCTGATATTCAGGAACCTTCTTCGTGGAACACAGCAGTACGGCTTAAACAGGATATCCTGAAATCATCATTCATTGGACTAACTTTTGTTGATAAATCGTGGAACGGCGGATTCACCCGATCACTCAGCGCCGATTACCTTTTAAATCTGGGAGAAACATGGAAACTTACCGGCCAGTATGTGGCAAGTGTACCCGGTGATTTACTCACTCACAGTGCATGGTATGTAAGGGTCGCCCGTGAAAATAACATCTACCATTATCATATCCGCTATTCTAATACAGGGGAAAACTTCAGGGATAATGTCAATCAAACAGGTTTTATCCGTGATAATGATATGAAAGAAATTGACAGCGATATAACTTACCGCTGGTGGGCAGAGAATAAATGGATAAAATACATCAACATTGGTACCTATAATAACATATTCTGGAGTCATCAGAATGTCCTCCGAAGCTGGTATATTACAGAAAGATTCAGAATGTATCTTCAGAACCGGTTCAGCCTGGATTTTTCATACAACAATGAGTTTAAACTTTATGAGAAAAAATTCTATAACCACCGTTGGACAGCGGAGTTAGGATATAATACCGATGAATGGGCTTCGACATCCATCGCTCAATCCTGGGGAGAAAATTATGACAGGAATTTCTACCTGACGACAGCAACCGCGAAAGTTAAACCTCTTACCAAACTTGCACTAGAGTATTCACTCGATATCCTGAAATATAATCCGGATACAACCAACAGTTCTACCATGATCAATGTAATTTCAGCAGCATATAATTTCACCAATGACCTCTGGATCAGGATATTTGCACAAAATAACACATCTATGGACAGGTTTTATTTCTATGGTCTTTTCGGATGGCGTTTCAAACCTCCTTTCGGAGCTTTATACCTGATATATACCACCGACGGGTGGCTCCCGGTCCTCCCCGGACCGGATGAAACTAAGCTGCATACCAGGATATTCTTCATTAAGCTAACGTATCCGGTTTTGATTGGGAAGTGATTGCCCCCGATTTGGCAATCGGGGGTTGACTGCTCTTCTATGTCACCTTCATCTTCTCATCTGAGTACTGTTCATAAATCCTGTTTTCTACAATTTCCTTTATCCTCTGCATCGCTCTGTGAATATCTTCATAGCTCGTATAGGCCGGGGCTATGCCAAGGCGAATATTATCGGGTGTGCGAAAATCAGGGATCACTTTAATATCAGGTGGTTTCGCTTCAATCAGTGCACGATTGATCCTGTATGCTTCAGGATGCCGGACAGAAACATGAGAGCCACGTTTTCCGGGATCTTCTGGTGATCCCAGGATAAATCCAAGGGGAGCCAGCCATTGATCGAACAAAAACAACAAGTATTCACCCTGCACCACACTCTTCTTTCGGAGTTTTTCTATCCCGGCACGAAGTAAAATATCCAGTCCCGGTTCGATGGCAAGCATTGATAGTATTGGTGGACTTCCAACCTGGAAACGGATCATGTCAGAGGCAGGTTCGTAATTCAGATTAAAAGTAAATGGCTCTTCCGATCCAAGCCATCCCCATATGGGCTGCATCAGCTTTTTTTGCAGATCTTTGCGAACATAAAGAAAAGCAGGAGAGCCCGGCCCACCATTCAGATATTTATAGGTACATCCGACAGCCAGGTCTGTGTCAGTCCCGTTCAGATCGATAGGAAGGGCTCCTACGGAATGACTCAGGTCCCATAGTACATAAACACCTTTTTTATGAGCCATTTTATTGATTCGGGCCATATCATGAACAAATCCACTTTTAAAACAGGTATGGGTCAGGGTAATCAGTGCGGTATTCCCATCGGCAGCATTATCAATTGCATCAGGATCAATCTCAATACCGTTATTGGAAGGAACTAGTTTTAATTTATGATATTTGCCCATAAGGTCTATCACGCCCTGCAGAATATACAGGTCGGAAGGGAAATTCAGCTCGTCACTGACAATCTTTGTCCGGTCCGGTTTATCTCTCAGGGCAGCAATCACAAGCTTGAACAGGTTTACCGAAGTGGCATCTGCAACGATCACTTCATCTGGTCTGGCACCAATGATATGAGCTATTTTTGCACCAATTCTCACAGATGCTTCTATCCATCCTTCATTCCATCCGCGGATCAGGCGGTCACCCCATTGTCGCTCAACAGCTTCCTTCAGGATTTCAATTGTTTTCCGGGGCAGTCTGCCTAACGAGTTACCATCAAGGTAGATTGTGTTGGGATCATAAATGACAAATTCATCCCTGAATTGCCGGAGTTCATCTTTATTGTCAAGATGTTTTGCTATAGCCAAGGTTGTGTCTGAAAAAATCATTTGTATTGTATATATTAAAAAACAAGATAAAAGGTGGATCCCCTGCCGGGAACCGATTGCACTGACAGACTGCCTTTATGAAGCCTCATGATCTGACGCGACAGGCTCAGACCAATACCCGAGCCATCACTTTTCGTGGTATAGAATGGAATAAAAATCTTTTCCATATCTTCCTGCGATATCCCTTCACCGTCGTCCTGAACACTGATAACAGTACGACCGTGAGCTTCTTGCCGGGCTCCAATATGAATGATTCCTGCTCCTGCTTCAGTTGCATTCCTGATCAGATTAATCAAGACCTGGGTAATTAATTCCTTATCTGCACTGATTATAATTTCTTCAGAATGATCGACTGATAATTCAGTTTTTCTTTTTCTAAGTTCTTCTTCCATCAGGTTCGTAATATTTTGAAACAGTTCTTCTGTGGATACAGGTCTGATTTCCGGTTCGGGTATCTTATTCAACCGCCTGAAACTATTCACAAACGCAAGCAAGCCATTGCTTCTTTTCTGAATTGCCGATAATCCGGAATTTAGTTTTTGATACAAAACGGATCTCTGTCCGGTCTTTTCAAGCTGGCCGAGCATGGTATTCGTTAGCGTTTGCACGGGCGTTACCGAGTTCATTATCTCGTGTGTCAGAATCCTGATCAGTTTCTGCCATGCCTCGAGTTCTCCTTCTTCCATTTCATTCCGGATATCCTGTAGGGAAATAAGATTAACCGGTTTTCCGGATATCTTTAAACGGGCTGCATTGATTGAAAGCCTGACGATCCTGCCATTATTTTGTATTGTTAACAGCCGGGGACTTCCCGGATTGATTGATCTCAGGATACCAGGCATATCCGGGTGAATAGTTCCGAGCTTATCGATTCGGTTAAAATTAACCGATCCGAGGATTTCTTTTGCTGCCCTATTGAAAATCGTTATACTTCCGTTATCATCATATGAGATCAAACCGGTATTGATATGTTCAACCGTACTCCTGAAATAGTTATGCTCTGTCTCCCTCTCCTTTCGTGCTGTCCTGATCACATCAATGATCTGGTTATAAGTAAGATTGAGTTTCTTAAAGCTTCCTCCCGCACCTGCAACGCTCACTTTATCGAGGAATTTCATCGAAAGCAGGAATGTATCAAGATCGCGGTTTGTTTTATTAACATACCATATCAAATATAAAACCTGCAATATCCATATGATAATAAAACTACTCTTTGTAACCAGCAAATGATCACCGGTGATCAGGTAAATTGCCACGGTTCCCATAAATGAAATCATGATCGCCTGTATTGTCACCGATATACTAAATTGGTTAGCTTTCATACTTCTTCAGTTTATTATATAAAGTTCTCCGGCTGATATTCAGTTGTCTGGCCGACCGTGAGATATTACCACCGTTTTTCCGGATCGTTTCAAGGATATACTCCTTTTGTTTATCTGCCAGGTTTTTTATTCTGGAATTCCCCTCAGGGTGAGTTACTGATTTGAAAAGGAAATCCCTTTCCATCAACATATTGTCATCGGTCAGGATAACCGCTTTTTCAAGGGTATGCTGTAATTCCCTGACATTCCCCGGCCAGGCATGTTTCATCAGCTTATTCATTCCGCTTCGCGATACCCGAAGTGATATTCTGTTATATTTCTCAGCCAGTTTCTCCAGGAAATAATTTACAAGCAACGGCAGATCCTCAATTCTCTCACGAAGGGGAGGCAGATCGATCCGGATCGTATTAAGCCTGAACAAAAGATCCTTACGGAATGCATTATCAGCGATCATCCTGTCCAGGTCCCTGTTTGTTGCGGATATGATCCTGACATCAACGGGAACCGGATGATTGGATCCCAGCCTGGTAACCATCCTGTTTTCGATTACAGAGAGTAACTTGGATTGCAGGTTAGGTGGAATATTGGCCACCTCATCCAGGAACAGCGTTCCTCCCGATGCGATCTCAAAACGACCGGGTTTGTTTTCTTTCGCATCTGTAAATGCGCCGCGTACATGACCAAACAGCTCACTTTCAAACAATGATTCACTGAGTGCTCCGAGGTCAACTCCCAGGAACACCTCGTTTTTCCGTTCCGACTTCATGTGGATGGCCCGTGCTGCCAGTTCTTTCCCTGTACCATTCTCACCAAGAATCAACACATTTGTATCAGTCGAGGCAACCCTGTCGATCAGGTGCAGGACCTGTTTCATGGCAGGGGAATTGCCGGTGATCATTTGATGATCCTTTTTTAATCTCTCATTGAAATGTTGTTGCTTTTGTCTGAGAGAGCCGACTTCATGGCGCGACTCGCTGAGCTGTATGGCAGACCCTACCGTAGCCAGTAACTTATGATCGTTCCATGGCTTTTGAATAAAATCCGTTGCCCCCTCTTTCATGGCCTTTACAGCCAGGTCAACATCACCATATGCCGTGATAAAAACAACGATAGCTAAAGGATCTATATGTCGGATGGATTTCATCAGTGAGATACCCTCCTCACCGGAACTGGCTCCCGGCCTGAAATTCATGTCAAGAACAAACACATCAACAGGCTCCTCCTGCATATGTTTCAAAACCCTGCCCGGATCTTTTTCAGTTAAAATCCGGCTGAAATGTTCTTCCAGGTACATTTTTAATGCAACAAGAATCTCTTCGTTATCGTCAGCAATCAATATCGTACCTTTGGTTTTCATAAGAATTGCAGATAGTAATGAATTTTACCTTCACGGTCATGTTTGGCAGTTCAAATGTAAATATTTTATACAATATTGTAAAATTATTTCACACTATTTATAAAAACAGTTTTTAATAAATCCCTCATTTATTAATATTTATGAATTCCGGCACAGCAATTGGTATATTCTGCAATATAAAATTAAAAAAGTTCTGAATGATTAAAAATTATTTTACTGTAACACTAAGGCTGATAAGCAGAAACAAAGTC